>DASPOR010000014.1 GCA_035625915.1 Alphaproteobacteria bacterium
CTCGATCGGAAATGTCGCTAGCAGGGCAAGGAAGTTGCTACGAGCCTGTGTTCCGCATGCGACCAAGCCAACGCTTCGGCTCTCGGGGCGAGCCATATACTTTGCGGCCACGGCAGTCAAGGCGCCGGTGCGGTAGGCCGAGATCCATACGCCATCCATCACCGCGACCGGCATGCCGCTTTCCCCTTCGTTCAGGATGATGAGGGGTAGAAAGTCGGGCCGGCCGAAGCGTTCATTTCCAGGAAAATAGCCAAACCACTTCAATGCACCATAGTCGGGATCGGAGACGATTCCGCCCTTGGCGGTAAAATTCGTGCCACCGGGGCGGGCGATCGCCATCTTGGGCTGCATCCAGGCTCGTCCCGCGGATTTTGCGCGGAACATCGCCTCCATAGCGGCGTTGATTTCGGCCGCACTTAGCTCAAGTGCCGCAACGTCCGCCCGAGAGAGATAAAGGATTTGCTTTCCGGTCTCCGGCGCCATGTCAGCTCCAAGTGGATTGCATTTGATTCGCTCCGCTGTCAGCTCAAGTGGTGCAGATATTGCGCCACGAAGTCGCATCCGACAAACCGGACATAGGCGCGGGTCAAACGCTCGGTGATCGGACCCGGCAGCTTGCCGGTCCCGATCGCTGCTCCGTTGATCGTTCTTACCGGGCAAACGCAGAGGCTTGTCGAAGTGAGAAAAGCCTCGTCGGCGTTATACGCGTCATATTCGTCGAGATCGTGCTCCTCAAACGGAATTTTTTCTTCTTGCGCGAGTCGGATTACGGTTTCGCGACTTATTCCGGGAAGAACGAATTGCTCGCGCGGCGTGCGAAGTTTTCCGTCTTTGACGAGAAAAATGTTGCTGCCAGTGCCTTCGGCGAGATTGCCATTGACGTCCAAGAGCACGGACCAAGCCTGTGGGTCGCGCGCCTTGGCTTCGAGATCGCCGACGATGAGGTTGAGATAATTGTGGGTCTTCGCTCTCGGGGCCAGCGAGCTTGGCGCCACGCGGCGAACCGACGGCACGATCACGTCGATGCCGTCGCGGTAGAGCCGCGCTCGCGCCTTGAGCGGCAATGGCGTGCACTCGACGATGACGTTGGGGCCGCGGTGATCCCACCCTTCGTCGCCGACGGCGTCCACACCGCGCGTCACACGCTGGCCGAGCCAATAATCCTCATTGTCGCTCAAGAGATGGATGTTACGGGCGAGAACTTCCTCGCTCGCTCTAATCATCTCAGCCTCGTGGATACCGGGGTCGATCCGAAGATAGCGCAGCGAGCGGTAAAGCCGCTCAACATGCTCCTTGAGCTTGAAGGGCCGCCGGTTGAAGGTTCGGGTCATGTCGAAGGCGGCATCGCCGTACTTGAAGCTCCGATCCCGAAACGGCACGAGAACCTGGCTTTCCGGCATGATTTTGCCGTTGAAATAGGCCACTCTTTCATTCGCGCGTTCGGCCATAAGGCAGCCTCCCTAGGTTGCTCGCATCCAATCCCGGGAGCATCATGTACGATCCGGGGGGACTCTGTCGACTGTGGGCCTCGAACAGGCGAGGGGGCGTCATCCAAGGAACAAGCACGCGCCCTATTCCCGAGCCACCGCTGCGCCTCGATCTAGACTTGCGCACAAACGGAGAAATTCCCTTGTGAGAGAATGTAGCGGGGCAATACTTGACAGGAGGGAACGATGAACGGGAACGACCGACCCATTTGGCTGGTATCCGGCCTCCGCACGCCGTTCGTTCGCGTCGATGGTCCACTCGCCCATCGCGATACTTTGGGACTTTCAGTCCCCGTCGTTCAAGCGATGGCGGCAACCGCCAAGGGCCCGATCGATTTTGCCGTGTGGGGCGCGGTCGTACTCAACCTCTCCTATAACAACCTTGCGCGCGAGGTTTGGCTCGAGGCTGGTCTCGACCCCCATATCCCAACCTTCACGACGATTATGCAGTGCAGCACCAGCATGGTGGCGGCATTCGAAGCAGCAGGCATGCTCAATCAACACGGCCGGGCACTTGCACTTGCGGGAGGCGTGGAGAGCATGAGTCGTGTCCAGATCGGGCTCACACCAGGCCTCTCGTTCTGGATACGGCGCCTTGTCGAGGCGCGAAACTTCTCGCAACGCCTGACGCGGTTGGGCGAATTGCAGCTGCGGGACATCCGGCTCAAAATTCCGGAGGTCAAGAACCGCGCAACCGGCAAGAGCATGGGCGAGCATTGCGAGGACATGGCGAAGACGTGGAACATCGGCCGGCGGGAGCAGGACGAGGTCGCGCTGCGCAGCCACCAGCGCGCGGTCGCGGGGCAGGAGCGCAGCTTCTTCACCGATCTTATCGTGCCCGTCGACGGCGTTTCGCAAGATGCTTTCCCTCGCCGCGACACGTCGATCGAAAGGTTGACGGCGCTGAAACCCGTATTCGATCGTACAAGCGGCAAGGGTACGCTGACGGCCGGAAACAGCTCGCCCCTCACCGATGGCGCTGCCGGAATTTGGGTCGCAAACGACGAAGGTTTGGCACGGCTACCCGTCTCTCTTCCGCGCGCAAGGCTCGTCGACTTCGAAATTGCCGCCGTGGACCTTTACCGGGAAGGGTTGCTCATGGCTCCGGTATCGGCGATCCCGCGACTCCTGTCGCGCCATCGGTTGACCTTCGACGACATCGTACTTTGGGAGATTCATGAGGCATTTGCGGCTCAACTTCTCTGCCATATCAAAGGTCTCGACGACAAGTCGTTCGTGCGTGAGAAGGCAGGCGTCGAACATACGTTCGGTACCTTGCCCCGCGACCGAATCAACCCGAATGGCGGCAGTGTGGCGCTCGGCCATCCGTTTGCCGCGACGGGTGCCCGCATCCTTAGTCAGGCGGTCAAGGAGCTTGCCGAATTGCCCAAGGGTAGCCGGGCCATCGTGAGCATCTGCGCCGATGGCGGGCTCGGGACGGTCGCGCTGCTCGAAAGCTAAGCGGGCCATCGGGGAAGGTCGATACGACTCGCGCTCGCGGTATGACCGATGGCTAGTCACCATTAGAACTTGTAGGAGGTCCACAGTCCCACGTAGTCGATGTCTTTCGCATTCGCCGCCTTGAGGAATCCGTCCGCCCGAAAATGAACATAGACGGCGTTGACGTCGATGTGGGCCGTTGCTTGCCATTCGGCGTGGAGATTGTACTGTTCTCCGAGATAGCGTTTGTCGTTCGCAGAGCCGGACACAAGCGGAACACCCGGCGGCTGATAGAAACCGTCGTGGATACTATAGCGCCAAAGGAAGTCGACGCCTGACGTAACGGCGAAATTGCGATATGGCTGGACCGTGATCGAAGGGAAAGCGTCGAGCATGTTGATCGGCGCGTTGATGGATGCTTCGGTGAAATAGGCGAATTTCGGGAAGAGCGGATTGAAGCTTTTCAGCGTACCGCCTGGACCCCCGCCGCTCGCGATGTCCGCCTGCAATCCAAGGCGCGGCTGGCCCCACAGATCCCCGATTGTGTATCCCGTGTTGGAGGCGAGGGTCCAAGCGCGAATATCCTCGGTGCCGAAAGCGCCAAACTGGAAGACACCCTCGGTGTCATAATCCCACGCATCCGCGCGACCCCAGAGCCGCGTGCCCAAGGATTGGCGCACCTCGTCAGCCGTCCCGGAATTGAAGGTGGCGTTGTTGCGCGTGAGACCGAGATAGTAGAGATCGGCGTGCAGCCCCGGCACGGCCTCGACAGGCATTACGCCGTAAAGACCCCAAAAGAGCTGCCCGAGATCGGCATGGTCGCTAAAGACACCGGGTGGGGTGGCAACCGGGCTCAGGACGAACGCATCAAGTCTAAGCTCAGGCGATTCATAAAAGACGCGCCCGCCGTCGAAGCTCAGCCGAATGTTCGGCCCCTCGCGAACGTCTACCAGCCGGGACGATCCGAACGTGATTTCTTGCCGCCCGCCTCTGAATGTCACGCTGGCACCCTGACCGAGCGGCGCTTTCAGGTCGGCAAAAGCCTGCTGCAGGTCAAGTTGATTGGTATCGGTTGGCGGCGATGTGCTTGGCGACGTTGCCAGTTCATTGCCTAGCTGTATGAACGTGCGAAAGCCGTCACCGATATGCAGGTCACCCTCAATCAACAATCGATGCAAAAGGTAGGTCGTGGATTCTCGTGGCGTGAGGCCGAAGAACGGATTTGTGAAATGCTCGAGACGCTCCCGGAGTTCACCGCCGAAATTGATATAGCTGTCCGGGGCTATGTCGAGCGGAATGAATTTGAGCGGCGTCCAAAAGTCATCCGGCCACGCCGGATTCTCCTGGTCGCTTGGGACGTCGTCGTAGCGCAGGAAGTGGTAAGGCGTCTCCGGATCGCGCACCACTTGCGCCGCCGCGTAGTCAGAGACAAGGACTGGCGATCCCAGGATAGCCGCCATCGCCGCCGAGCCAAGCATTTTAGCGACGTCCGCCCTCTTCACGCGGCGCACTGTCGTACTCGCTTATGGCACCAGGACCACGCGCCCCCTTACCTCGCCACGGCCCACTTGCGCGTAGGCATTGCGCCCTTCGGCCAAGGGAATGGTTCGGTCGATTAAAGGGGATCGGAACGCGCCGCCTTCGAAGACGGGCGTCAGAGCCTCGAGCAGTTTGGCCGATGCCGTGGCATCTCGCTTACGGGTGTCGACCCCGAAAAGCTGGCTTTCGTTATGATAGAAGTCGAGGAGGTCGAAGCTGACTTGGCGGTCGCCGACCGAGGTGATCTCGACCTGCCTACCGCGATGCCTCAGCGCCTTCAATGCCGGCTCGAACAGGGGACCGCCGACCGTGTCGAATACCACATGGGCGCCCCGGCCACCGGTCGCCCGGCGTACAACGACATCGAGCGGTTCGCTTTCAAGCACGAAGAAATCTTCAATGGCGAGCGCGGCAGGTGACTGCGGGGGGAGTCGCTGTCGGTCGACGCCAATCACGTGAGCCCCACGCCATTTGCCGATTTGCGCAACGGCACAACCAACACCACCGCCCGCGCCGGTCACCACTAATGTCTCACCGGATGCGATCTGTGCATATTCCACCACGCCAAGCCACGCGGCCAGATAGGTCACACCGATCGCAGCAGCTTGCTCCAAGGTAAGCGTCTTAGGCTTGCGGCAAAGGCTCTCAACCGGAACGGCGATGAGTTCGGCATGGCTGCCGTCGATCGAATAACCGATTTCTCCCCCAGTCCCCCAGACCTCGGCGCCGATCCAGTGGGATGGGCCTTCGACGACGGTGCCGGCATAATCGCGCCCGGGAACGCGGGGCAGGATCGTATGTTCCATCTTCCCTTCGACGTTCTTCACGTCGCTGGGGCTGATCGCACCAGCGGCGACTTTGACGATTGCCGTGTTCGCATTGGGTTTGGGATCGGGCAGCTCGACGAGGCGCAAGTTGGCCACCGGACCGAATTCGGCGAATTGCAACGCGCGCATGCCTTATTGCTCCGCGGGTTCCGAAGGGATCTTCGACGGCGGTAGTCCGCTCGGTCCGCCGCAGTTGACGGATTGCCGCGCCGGCCGCGCCATCCACCGGTCGACCGCGATGTAACCGACCGTCATGGCCATCACGAGGAGTGCGCCTAAGATCAAGGGGGGTGCCGGGGAGGGAATTCCGAAGGCACGGCACGCAAATCCCATCGCAAACGCGACCGAGAGGCCGATCGCCGACTTCATGGAGCGTCCAGACGCACGAGCGTCTCTCCTTGCGGCAGAACCTGATCGGCGACGACAAAACCCAAGGTCATCGCGAGCAGAAGGCACGCGCCAATGAACCGCGGTGGCGCCGGCGACGGGATGTCGAAGAAGCGGCATCCAGCGCCCACAACGAGACCGAGAGCAAGGCCGATGATGGCGGCAATCATGATGCTCTCCTCGCTAAAAGGCGAAGCAGGAACAGCCAAGCGCACCCCAGAAGGCGCGTAAATCGGAAACCGGCACATTGGACTGCCGGGCTGGCACATGGCTGTGGCCGTGGACATTGCACGACGCTCCACATTCGAATGCGCTGAACCGGCTCGCCGTGTACGGCTCAAGAGTGGGGAGATGATACCCGCCGAAGGTGTTGACGGGCGACCAATCGGGCATGGCCGGCGGCATTGGGGGCGCCAACACCCTGAAATCGCCCGCACCATGAACGACGCGGCCTCCCACGACGGTCAGAAGCGAGGCGATATCGCGGATTTCAGCTTCGGGGCAGGCAAGGTAGTCCCGATCGAGCACCGCGAGATCGGCAAATTGCCCAGCCTCGATGCGGCCCTTTTTGCCTTCCTCGTTGGAAAACCAGGTCACGTTCTCGGTCCACATCCGGAGTGCGGTCTCGCGATCGAGCCGATTGCGGGCGGGATAGATCGCCAGACCGCCGACAGTCTTGCCCGTGACCATCCAGGCAAGAGAGACCCACGGATTGTACGAGGCGACGCGCGTCGCGTCCGTGCCAGCGGAGATTTTTGCACCCATGGCCAGCATCTTGGCGATCGGCGGCGAGTGCTCCGCAGCACCAGGCCCATAGCGTTCGACAAAATATTCGCCCTGGTAGGCCATTCGGTGCTGCACTGCGATGCCCCCGCCCAGGGCGGCCACGCGTGCAATATTGTCGTCGGAAATCGTCTCGGCGTGATCGAAGAACCAATGAAGCCCATCGAATGGGACCTCGCGATTGACCTTCTCGAACACGTCGAGCGAGCGGCTGATCGTCTCGTCGTAGGTCGCGTGCAGGCGGAAGGGCCAACGGTTCTGCGCGAGGATGCGCACGACCGATTCAAGCTCCATCTCCATCTCGCGTGGCATATCCGGACGCTCGACCCGGAAATCCTCAAAGTCGGCGGCCGAGAAGACCAGCATTTCGCCTCCACCATTCAGGCGAAAATAATCGTCACCCTGCTGATACTTCGCAGAGCCGGTCCAGCGCAGGAAATCGTCCGTCTCGCCCTTCGGTTTCTGGGTGAAGAGATTGTAGGCGATGCGCACCGTCAGTTCGCCGGCGGCAGCCAACTTTTCGACGACCACGTAGTCGTCGGGGTAATTCTGAAAGCCGCCGCCCGCGTCGATGGCGCCGGTGACGCCGAGCCGGTTCAGCTCGCGCAAGAAATGCCGGGTCGAGTTCAGTTGATATTCGACAGGCAGCTTGGGTCCCTTGGCGAGGGTTGCATAGAGGATCATCGCATTGGGCTTGGCCAGCAACAGCCCTGTGGGCTCGCCGCGGGAATCGCGCTGGATCGAGCCGCCGATCGGCTCCGGCGTGTCCTTGCCGTAGCCGCACACCTTGAGGGCTGCCCGATTGAGCAGGGCGCGATCATATAGATGCAGGATGAATACCGGCGTGTCCGGTGAGGCGGCATTGATTTCCTCAAGCGTCGGCAACCGCTTCTCCGCGAACTGGTGCTCGGTGAATCCGCCGACGACGCGGACCCACTGAGGTGCGGGGGTGCGCCGGACTTGCTCCTTGAGCATCCGCATCGCGTCTGCAAGGCTCGGCACCCCATCCCAGCGCAGCTCCATGTTGTAATTCAATCCACCTCGAATGATGTGTAGGTGGTTGTCGATCAGCCCGGGAATGACGCGCCGGCGGCCCAAATCGATCTTCCGCACATCCTTGGCTCCATGCGCCATGACCTCTTTGTCGCCGCCGACCGCAATAAACTTCCCGCTGGAAATGGCGACGGCGGTCGCGTCGGGGTTGGAACGATCGAGCGTTGTGATCCGCCCGTTGTGGAGGATCAAATCCGCAGTCGCATCCTTGGGGGAAACCATCGCGAACCTCCGTGGAGAAGATGAGGATGGTCGCGCCGCGCCGGTCACGAGCATCCATATATCAAATTGAACACGCGCTATCGCGCTCGCGCGCGCCCGTCTAGACTCAGTGCGCCGCCTTTTTCGAAACGATCTGCGGCTTTTTCGCCGATTGCGGGGCGTGATGGACCATGGTGTAGGCATATTCCACGCCGCTGCCATAGGCCCCTGCGTGTTGCTTGAGCAGGCCCATCAACGCATCATAGTGTTCGCGATGCGCCCAATCGCGCTGCCATTCAAGTAACGCCGCGATGGTCGTCAACCGCGTGGCTCCGGCCTGAACCATGCGGGAAAGGGCGGCCTCGTGAGCGGCCGTGGATGTCGCACCGCAGCAATCCTCGACGACGTAGATATTGTAGCCGGCCCCGGTCATCTCGATGGTGGGCCACGTGACGCACACCTCGGTCCAAAGGCCCGTCATAATGATGTTCTTTCGCCCGGTTGCTTCTATGGCCTTGCGAAATCCCGCGTCGTCCCACGCATTCATGGAGGTGCGCTCGACGATGGGCTGTCCCGGGAACACGTCGAGCAATTGTGGCCAGATGTAGCCGCTGAAGGATTCCGTTTCGACGGCGCTCAGAACCGTGGGCACCTTGTATTCCTTCGCGACCTTTGCGAGGAGTACCACGTTGTTCATTAGCGTGGCTCGGTCCGTGTTCGCCACCCCAAACGTCATCTGCGGCTGGTGGTCGATGAATGCGATCGCGCTGTCCTGCGCCGTGTAGAGCTTATGGTAATTCGGCATGTGGATCTCCTTTCCTCGGCTCACGCGCAAAGCAAAATATGAATAGGCCTGAAGCAGCCTGAAGAGAAGGCGGTTGGCTAAAACAAACTTGATCGGATCGAGGTCCTGTTGGCGCCCGCCCACTCATTGCTTAAATGTCACGGCCGAATATCACGGCAGATCGAAAAGGACGATTTCCGTTTCATTCGATGTTGCAGTAAGGGTCAGACTTGTCTCATCCGTTAGGGCGGCTCCATCGCCCGCACGCAGATCGTGACCGTTCAACTCGACCGCACCACCTGCCACCTGAATCCAAGCCCGTCGTCCCCTTGTCACTGTGTGCGTGACGAGTTCGTTCCTATTGAGGCTTGATACATACATCGCGGCGTCTTGGTGAATGCGAATGGCCCCATCGCGCCCGTCGGGAGAGACGACCAGGCGAAGTTGGCCGCGCCGTTCCCTTTCCTCGAACTTTTTTTGCTCGTAACTCGGCTTAATGCCTTCCTTGTCGGGCAGCAGCCAGATTTGAAGGAAGTGGACGGGCTCCTTTTTTGAGTGATTGAATTCGCTGTGGCGAATGCCAGTGCCCGCGGACATCCGCTGCACCTCGCCCGGGCGAATGACCGACCCCGTACCGATGCTGTCCTTGTGTTCGAGCGCGCCTTCGAGCACGTAGGAGATGATTTCCATATCCCGATGCCCGTGGGTGTCGAAACCAGCACCCGGCAGTACGCGATCCTCGTTGATTACCCGCAGCGGGCCAAAGCCCATGTGCCTTGGGTCGTAATAATGGCCGAAGGAGAAGGTGTGGCGGCTGTCGAGCCATCCAATATTGCTGGCACCACGCTCATCGGCCCGCCGGATGGAAATCATTTTTGCCCACCGCAATCGATTTACCAGTTCGTAAATTTGCTCCCGATGCGGATCGAGGACAATCCACCGAATTTTCACCACTGTGTCGCCATTTCGTCGACAATCCGGCTAAAATAATGCGCCATTTTGATTGCAAATTCACGTTCGGTTGGAGGGCGCAGGGCTATGGACAAGCTCGCGAGCATTCGGGCTTTCACGAAAGTCGTAGCGCACGGCAGCTTTTCCGAGGCCGCGCGAGAGCTGCGGCTTTCCCGGTCCGCGGTCAGCAAATATGTAACCGGCCTCGAAGATGAGCTTGGCGTTCAGCTCCTCAACCGCACGACGCGGAGTGCGAGCCCGACGGAGAACGGCGCCGTCTACTACGAGCGCTGTCTAACCATTCTCGGCGACGTCGACGAAGCCGACCGCGTCGTCAGCCGTCTTCAGGTCGAGCCGCGTGGACTGCTGCGGATCAATGCGCCGATGTCCTTCGGCACTTTGCATCTCGGTCGCGTTCTCGCCGAATTCATGGAACAGTATCCGGCATTGCGCATCGAGCTGATATTGGGGGATCAGCTGATCGATCCCGTGCAAGAGGGGTTCGACGTGACGCTCAGAATCGGGGACCTGCCGTCATCGAGCCTCATTGCCCGGAAGATCGCACCGGCCAACCGCAGTTTATGCGCGTCGCCGGCATATCTCGAGCGTCGAGGCGTGCCGCAACACCCCAACGATCTACGGAATCACGATTGCCTCAATTACGGGCATCTTGCAACCGGAAACCAGTGGAAGCTCACGGGTGGCGATGGCGACCATTGGATCCACGCCGCCTGGATGTTGTGCTCCAACAACGCCCAAATCCTGAAGGATGCAGCTATAAAGGGACGTGGCATCGCACTACTTCCGACCTTCATTGCCGGAGCCGAGCTTCAGGAAGGAACACTACGGAGCATACTGCCCGACTATAAGGCGCCGGAGCTTTCGCTCTTCGCGATCTATCCGCCGAACCGCCATCTCTCCGTGAAGATCCGAGTTTTCATCGACTTTCTCGTGCAGCGGTTTGGACCGCGGCCATACTGGGATTTAGTCGAATAAGCGAACCTCAGCGCGAATCCTCGTCACAAAATTTTGGAAGCCACGGATTATCGACGTTCGCGTATTTGTGTCGTACGATGCGCTACGTCCGCCAGCGGCGCTGCCACTGATATTGTTGTTTCGGTGACGATACGTGTCGCGCTTTGGCTTGCGCCGTTCCCAATCTTTACAATATGGAGACGCAAATGCGCTTGCCGCTCCTCTCATCGTCGGCCATGAGCCCACAGCAGCGCTCGCTTTACGAAGACATGCGAAAGGGCATCGAGACGAACTTCAAAGGATTCACCGCGATTGACGAAGCGGGCAAGTTGATCGGTCCATGGAATCCTTGGATACGTTTTCCAAAGTTTGGCGGCCCGGTCTGGGAATTGGTCAAAGCCTTGTCGACATCACCCAAGTTGCCGCGGCCCGTTCGGGAGATCGCGATACTCGTTACAGGCGCCAAATTCCATTCCGCGTATGAGATATACGCTCATGTACTCGTTGCGGAACTTCGCGGCCTTTCGGATGACAAGATCGCGACGATCGTTGCAGGCCAACGCCCAAACGGCTTGACGGGCGACGAGGCCGTGGCTTACGACCTCGCGTCCGCCCTCGTTTCCGGGGGCGTTTTGCCGGAGTTAAGCTATCGGCAATCGATTGCGGCTTTCGGTGAGGAAGGCACTGGCGAGTTCATCAATCTCGTCGGGCTCTATTGCATGGTTTCGGTGACCCTGAATGGATTCGATGTTCCGGTACCGGACACTCGCTCGGAGAAATAAGGGTACGATCCGAGGAAGAGCCTCACCTGTTTGCCGGATTGTTTGGGGCGCAGTTTCACCGTGGGTCGATCAGCTTGGCGTCAGGCTCAACGACGACGCTGCGAGCCACGACTACCGCACGGGCTGAACGCGAGGGGCCAACATTGGAAGGGGTGCGGCGGTGAGCGGCGGTAGAAAATTCCATATCTGACCCCCGGTCTCCGCGCCCCAATCTTCTCGGACATGGCGACATACTCGGTCGTGCAATTCCGCCTGTCCGTGGTCCTACCCGATCTCCTGCAGGATTGACTTGGAACCTGGATCGCAGGAAGAGTTGGACGGCGGATGGAAAACAATGAGTGAAATAATAGCCACGGCGGAGTCGACCGCCCGCGATCCGGTTGTGATCGCCCTAGGCCTGATTGCCCTGGGCATCGTCGTGACGCGGTTTCTATTCAAGAAGAGGCCGATGTGGCGCGCCATCGCGCGGGCGGCGTTTTTGGTGCTTCTTACCATCGTTCTCGTGCAGGGCGGCATCATACCCTATCGGCCGCTGCAGTCGACCGATTCGCCACTCCGTGATGCAATCGTTGCGGCGTCAAAGGTGGCCTGGTGGATTTGGGCGGCCTGGCTTTTGGTAGGTTTGCTGCGCAGCCTCTTCATTTTTGAACGCCGGCCGCGCGAAGGTAAGCTCGTTCACGATCTTCTCGCGGGTATCTGCTATCTCGCTGCCGCATTCGGCATTATCGCCTATGTCTTCGATCTGCCGGTGCAGGGCTTGCTTGCAACTTCGGGCGCAATCGCAATCGTCCTGGGGCTCGCGCTCCAGAGCACGCTTAACGACGTCTTTTCCGGCCTTGTACTCAACTTCAGCCGGCCATTCCATCCGGGCGACTGGGTGAATATCGAAGGTGGAACCGAGGGCCGGGTTGTCGAGATGAACTGGCGCGCGACCCACATCCTGACCTCCCGCCGGGACCTTTCAATCGTGCCGAACAGCACGATTGCGAAGTCGAGGCTCGTGAATATGAACTTTCCTTCGAATGTTCACGGCGTCACCATAAATGTTCAGGTCGATACCGCCACGCCGCCATCGTTTGGCATGGAAATCCTCGGGCATGCAATCATAAATTGCCGGCTGGTCATGGCCACGCCGGAGCCGTCCATTGTCGTAAAGTCCATCAGCGCAACGGCCATCGCGTATGAAATAACGTTCTACGTTGAGGAACTGGGCAATGCTACTGAGGCGCAGAACGATCTATTCGACCTGATCTTTCGGCACTTCGCGGCGACCGGTGTGCGTTTGGCCCGAGCCGAGGGCCAGCCTCATCAGATTTCGGACAAAGCGGCCTCGCCCGACACGAAGAGCATTCCAGAAAAATTACTCGAACAGGTACCAATCTTCGCAACCTTGACCAGGGAGGAACGGGCGGGAGTCTCGGCAAAGCTGAAACAAACGCTCCACGACGCGGGCGAAGTGTTGATCAAGCCGGGAATAGTGGTGCAATCGCTTAATATTGTCGGCTCCGGTGTTCTTTCGCTCACGCAGGCCACAAACCGTGGCAACGTCGAAAAGTTGCGCTTGGGGCCAGGCGACTACTATGGCGAGATGGGCTTGTTGGCCGGCAACCCAAGCATATCGACGATCACGGCGCTCACCCCCGTTACCATGTACGAACTTGCAAAGGAGGATCTGACGCCGATTTTGAAAGCTCGGCCGCAGGTCACCCAGGAGCTCTGCCGCGTACTTGCCCAACGCCAAGCCGCGGGCCGCGCGGTTTCGGCGGTCGAGCTCGACAAGGACATATCGACACGGAACGTGACCGCGTGGTTTTCCGATCGAATACACGAGTTGTTCGAGCTTCGTGACGCCTGAGGAGCACAACAGATCCGGCGTCGCATGGCACGTCGGGAGGGGCGTGACCGGCTTACTTAGCGGGTGGCTGGGGTCTGGGCTCGATTTGCACGGTGGCGGTCATCCCCGCCGAAAGCGTTATGCCGTCGGGCAGCTCGTCAATCGCAATGCGCACTGGAATGCGCTGGGCGAGGCGCACCCACGTGAAAATCGGGTTGACTGTCGCGACACCCTGCGTATTGGGCTGCGCGTTTGCAACATTGATGCCGCGTGCGATGCTGGCGACATGGCCGCGAAGGGGTTTGTCATAGCCCATGAGCTTGATCGTCGCGGCGTCGCCCTCGCGGATCGAGCGCAAATTGACCTCCTCGAAATAGCCGTCGATCCAGAAGGAGTCGGCATTTACAAGAGAAATCAGGATCTGGCCGATATTGGCGTAGTCGCCGAGTTGGGCGGCCAGATTCGTCACCCAGCCATTGACCGGCGACACAATCCGCGTGCGCTCGAGGTTCACTTGCGCCTGGTCGAGGTTCGCCTTGGCCTCTAGGACTTGGGCCTGGGCGGCTATGGCGCTCGTCTCGTAAATCTGCTGCTCCTCTTTGGAAACGGCAAGCTCGCTGAGTTTCATCCGACGCGTCGCCTCGGTTTCAGCGTTCTTCGCATTGGCCTCCGCCTGCTTCAGTGCAGCGTCGGCGCTGTCGACGGCGATTCGATAGTTGGTCGGGTCGATCACCATCAGCAGGTCGCCCTTGTGTACGAACTGGTTATCCGCAATCGGCAACTCGACGATGTGCCCCGTGACTTCGGGCGCCATCGTTACGACATAAGCGCGAACGGTGCCGTCGCGCGTCCATGGCGCGCCCATATAGGCCTTCCACGTTTCCCAACCGAGAGCGCCACCGACTGCAAGTGTCGCCAGCGTAATCACGAAGGGAAGAATGCGGACGCGTCGTCTCGTCGCGTGGGCCGGCGGCTCAAGCGTCAATACTTCTGCACCGCCATCGGCGGTCGGGTCGCGTTTCAGCTTCGATTCGGCCTCGGACATGGCGAATTCAGCGCGCCAGGAAAAGCACCATCGATGAGAGCACGATCAGGTAAACGCCGAACATGAAAATAGCCGGATGCCATGTATAACGCAAAAAGCCAAACCGGGTCGCGACCCGCCGTAGGGCGACCGTGACGATCCAGGCCGCGACGAGCAAGGCCGAAATCGGTGCTACGTAGACCCCGAAAAGATCGATCTCGGTGAATCTCATCGCGAGTCTCCCGCACCGAAAAATTCGGCATGCTGGGTAAGCGCCTCAGTGATTGCAAGGATATGGCTGCGCGCCTGGAGCGACAGCGGCCCGCCGGAACCGGAGGCGAGCGTCCTATCGAGTCGGGCAAGGTGGGCCAATGCATTTGCGCGTTCTTGCCGCGCAAGGGCCGCAAGGGCAGCGTCGAGTTCCGAAACTCGGTCAAGCTCAGGTGCGATTCGGCGCAACTTGATCAGCTCGCAGCCTACGGATAGGGCAGCGACCATATGCGCGCGCTGCAATGCGGTCGCTTCGTCGGGCAGGGCCGCGAGTCGCACGGTCGTCCGAATCTCCCAACTGTCGCTCGCTCGCGGGATGGGGCCCGTCGCGAGACGGCCCAAGCTGCGCAACGTCAGTGCCAAAAGACGGCGCGTTCGCAGGGCTGCGGATAGTGGCGGCAGCACACGATACGACAACGCTGCGATGCTTGTGCCGACGACGATCGCCATTGCCGAATTGTAAAATTGAACCGTGTCGTAACTCTCTACATTCGCGGGCGCCAGGAGGGGACAGAAATTGGCCG
>DASPOR010000015.1 GCA_035625915.1 Alphaproteobacteria bacterium
TTACTGTTCCGGCGGGGCATGCCCTCGCATGCAACCTATCTGTTCAAGCATGCCCTGGTGCAGGATGCGGCGTACGGGACGCTGCTGCGCGAGCCCCGACGCACACTACATGCCCGCATCGCAGAGACCATCGAGAGCGAATTCGCTGAAAGCGCTGAGAGCCGACCGGAGTTGTTGGCGCGACATTGGAGCGAGGCCGGGTTGATCGAGAAAGCTGCCGGCTTTTGGGGCAAAGCGGGTCAGCGGTCGCTGGCGCAGTCGGCGCTGGTCGAAGCGGTAGAGCAACTCACGCGCGCCCTCGATCAAATCGCTACTTTGTCGGCCACGCCCGCACTGCGCCGTGAGCAGATCAAGCTTCAGGTCGCACTCGTTAACGCTCTCATGCACGTCAAGGGCTATGCCGCGCCTGAGCCCAAGGCGGCCGTTGAACAAGCGCGTCAATTCATCGAGCGAGCGCAGGCGCTTGCAGAACCTCCCGAAGATCCGCTGCTGCTGTTCGCGGTTCTCTATGGCATCTGGGCAGCAAGCTATGTGGCGTTCTCCGGAGACGTGACGCGTGAGCTTGCATCGCAATTTTTGGCGCTCGCAGAGAAGCAACGGGAGATCGTTCCACTCATGATTGGGCATCGCCTGATGGGTACGTCGCTGATGTTAACAGGGGACAGCCCTAAAAGCCGAACTCATTACAATCAGGCGTTCGCACTTTACGATCCTGCCAAACATCGGCCGCTCGCAACGCGTTTTGGCCAAGACGTTGGAGTGTCAATCTTTGTCTATCGGGCTTGGGCCCAGTGGATGCTCGGTTACCCCGAGTCCGCACTCGCGGACGTCGATCGCGCGCTCCAGGATGCACGCCAGGCCGGCCACGCAGGGACTTTGATGTACGCGCAGTTCCACACGTCGGTGACCAACATCCTTTGTGGAAAATATGCAGCGGCAAACGCGGAATCCAATGAAGTTGTCCGGTTGGCGGATGAGAAGGGCGCAGCACTATGGAAGGCTTTGGGGACGATGGAAAATGGTTGCGTATTAGCCCTTTCCGGCAACGCCTCCGAGGCAACTCAGATGATCTCCTCTGGAATCGCTACATATCGTTCAACGGGATCAAGAGTGTACTTGCCATTCTTCTTGTTACATTTGTGCAGGGCCCACTCGGAACTCGCCCAATTTGATAAAGCTTGGCGCTGCGTTGGCGAAGCGGAGACCGCGGTGGAAACAACAAAGGAACGATGGTGCGAGGCAGAAATCAATCGGATAGCCGGCGAAATCGCGCTGAAGTTGCCAAAACTGGGTGCGTCGCAAGCGGAAGCATATTTCGAGCGAGCGCTTGCGGTAGCGCGTGAGCAACAGGCAAAGTCCTGGGAACTGCGTGCGGCGATGAGCATGGCGCGGTTGTGGTGCGATCAGGGAAAGCAGGATGAAGCCCGTGATCTTCTCAGTCCAGTTTTTGGCTGGTTCACCGAAGGCTTCGACACGCGCGACCTTAAAGAAGCTAAAGCCCTGCTCGACAGCCTGTCCTCATGACTTTGGATCAGGCCTCCCCACTTCCGCTTTTGGCACAAAGCGGACATCGCTCGGACATTCCGAAATGTCCGCTTATGACAAACGGACCGGCACCCGGCGCACGAGGTATCGACACTGGTGAAAGGAAATGCCCCGCGCTGAGTCAGGCGAGTCCGCTGATTGGGCTTTAGCTTCCCCGCTACAGCCCTAGCAGCAGGACTTAGAAACGAATCCGTGACCTTCTGTGAAAGGCGGTCATGGATAATGATCGTGACCTCGCCGATGGTGACGGTGACGCCGTCATCTCGATCAGGCTCGGGCGAGGGCAGTCCCAAGATCTGCTGGATAGAATGCCCCGCTGTGACTCAGCCGTGGCCGTGGATTCGCTTTCCGTGGAGCGTCTAGGTAAGGCTGAAAGCTGCCACAACGCACCGCGGGCTTCTCTGCGTTACCCGCATAGACCCTGAACGCGATGCGAAGCATTAAAGTCAATGATTACAAATATTCAGAGTCTAAAACACGTCATTTGAAGTGAAGAAACCGATCGCGGTTCAAAACCGTCGCTTAATGCTCGAATTTAACGATAGCGCAGCGGCTTCCAGCGCTCGCAGGAGGAGCGTAAGGCTCTCGGATGATAAGACAATCCGCCCTTGCGAGCGACACCATCATCGAGCTGTCCTGGATCGGGAAGGGGGTGGCCACCTTTCCGGTGGCGCCGTGGCGCAGGCTGGCGCGCAGATAGTCCTCGCGCTCGTCATTGGCTGGAAGATCGCAGCCGAGCACCGCCGATTCGACCGGAATCGTCAGGTCGGTGCGCCCGCTCATGCGGCGGATCAGCGGGATCAGGAATAGGAACGCGCAGACATAGGAGGAGACCGGATTGCCGGGAAGGCCGAGGATGTGCATGTCGCCAAGCCGGCCATGCATGAGCGGACGGCCGGGCCGCATCGCGACCTTCCAAAACGATAAATCCATACCTTCGGCCGCGAAAGCTTTGTGGACGAAGTCGTAGTCGCCCACCGACGCGCCACCGGTCGTCACGAGAATATCGGTCGGAATGTCGCGTGCCCGGCGGATTGCCGCGATGGTCGCCTCGATCGTGTCTCCGACAAGGCCGAGATCGCTCACCACGGCGCCTTCCTGGCGCGCGAGCGCGGCGAGCGCGAAACCGTTTGAATAAACGATCTGTCCCGGTCCCGGTTCGTCGCCGGGCGGCACCAGTTCGTCGCCGGTTGCGAAGAGTGCAATCTTCGGCCGCCTGTGCAGCGTCACCAATGGATGGTTCATTCCGGCGAGAAGCGCAAGATCGCGCGCCGTGAGCCGATGGCCTTTGGCAAACAGGCTCTCCCCGCGGCGAAAATCGAGGCCCTCTTTGCGAATGTGCCTGCCCTTGGTTGCCGGTTTGAGCACCTCGACGCGGTCGGCCTCGCGGTTCGCCGATTCCTGCACGACTATGGTGTCGGCCCCGGCGGGTATCACGCCACCGGTGAAAATGCGCGCTGTCTCGCCGGGGCCGACAGCAGCCGTAAACGGCCGGCCGGCTGCGACTTCGCCTATCACTTTCAGATAGACGGGAGCATCGGCGACATCGGCGGTGCGCACCGCATAACCATCCATGGCGGAGACGTCGGCCGGCGGCTGGGTCCGTAGCGCCGTGAGATCGCGCGCCAGCACACGCCCATTGGCGTCGTCGAGCGGAACGTTTTCGGGGGACAGCGGCTCGGCATGCGCGAGTACGCGACGAAGAGCGTC
>DASPOR010000016.1 GCA_035625915.1 Alphaproteobacteria bacterium
TAAGTGAAGTCGAAACCCACGACTGCGTCCTTGGCCGCCTCGATGAAATCGGCCGCCATTAGGGAGGAACCGCCAAGCAGCGTTGTATTCTCCAAACCCTGTGTCGTTTTGGCTTGGCGCAGGAGCTGGGCCCCCGCAGCAACGAAGACCGGGAAGTACAGGACATCCGGGTGCTCGGTCGCAATCCGGGTCAGCACCGGGTGCATGTCGACGTCGGTGGGGGCTACCGCCTCCTCGGACAGGACTTTTCCGCCCATCTCCGCGAAGTTCTTGCCCATGACCGACGCAAGCTGCTGGGCGTACGGGCTACCATCATGGAGTGTTACGACGGTCTTTGCCTTCAGAACATCGTGCACATATTTCGCGTCATAGCGACCCTGGTCGCTGTCGCTGTAAATGGTCCTTAGGAAGCCGTCATAGTCGGGCTTTCGGTCTGGCGCGGTGAGTGTGGGCGCGGTGCAGGACGTGCATACGTCGATTAGGCCAGCCTTCCACAGGATTGGCGCACCCGGCGTTGCCTCACTCGAGCAAGACGGACCGACAACGGCCGCCATCTCGGGATGGGCGGCAAGCTTAGTTGCCGCGGTCTGCCCACCCTCCGCGTTGCATCCCGAATCCTCCGCGATCAGCTTGAGGGGATGGCCAAGCAGCGCATTGTTGCGATCCTTGAGCGCCAGCTCCACGCCGCGCTTTTGATCAACGCCGAGGGCGGAGTCCGCACCCGACAACACCCAATAGCCGCCGATCACGATCGGTGCACCCTTGGGGATCACCAAGACGCCAATTTCGTCGGTCACCGGCCCCTTTGTGACGGCAGACTGAGCGGCCGAACACAAGAGTAAGCTGGCCGCGAACGCCCCTACTAACGCCCTACTGCAAAGCCTTCCGTGATCGTTCATCTCACACCTCCTGTTGAGATTGCTGTTTTTGGCCGCGCCCGTAATGATCTTCTGCGGACGTAAGTCGTGAGTCAAGTTACCGACCGCGAAAATTCACCTGGCGAGATTCATTTTATTGTCGCTATGGGAGATTGTGATAAATGACTGAGTAATCACGGCGCACATTCTGCTAAAAACTAGGCGAAGCGTTGTCTTTCGTTGAGGAGTGTCGATCATGCGAATTGGCGCGCTCTTTCCCCAGTTCGAGATTGGTGCCGACCCAGCAGCAATTAGCGACTTTGCACAAGCAGCGGAGGAGCTCGGCTATGCTCACATCACGGCCTTCGACCAAGTCATCGGCCTCAACAAAGCAAGCCGTCCCGGCTGGAAATACGTCCACGATGCAGAAGACATGTTTCATGAGCTCTTCGTCCTTTTCGGCTATCTCGCCGCGATCACGAGCAGGGTCGAGCTCGTGACAGGTATTCTCATATTACCGATGCGTGGTACCGCAGTCGTGGCGAAGCAGGCGGTTGAAGTCGACGTCCTGAGTCGTGGCCGACTGCGGCTTGGTGTGGGCGTGGGCGTCAAGCCCGAGGAATTCGAGGCGTGCGGAGAAAACTTCAAAAACCGCGGACGGCGCGCCGACGAACAGATTGAAGTGTTACGCCGCCTATGGACGGCCCCGCTTGTCACCTATGAGGGCCGCTACCACCGCATCGAGGATGGCGGACTCAATCCGCTTCCGGTTCAGCGGCCAATTCCGATTTGGATCGGCGGCATATCCGATGCGGCCATCGATCGTGTTGCTCGCTTGGGCGACGGTTGGCTACCGAACTTTCAGGCCGACGATGTTGGCCGCCGAAGTGTCGAAAAGATGCGGTCGGCGGCACGACGGCATGGACGCGATCCTGCTGCCATCGGCATCGAAGCGACCATGACGATCATCGATCGCACTTCGGATCAACTGCGCACGGAAATCGAGGCGTGGAAGCAGCTGGGCGCAAGCCATATCACGGTCAACACGATGCCGGAGCGCTGGATCGAGGCCGAACAGCGGTGGAACAAGGCAAACATAGGGCAACTGACAAATCCAACGGCGCACATCGAGTCGATCCGAAAGTTCCGGGAAACGCTGCCGGAATTGTTCTGAGCGCGTTGTCATCGTGCCCGCCTTTTCCGCCACGGAGTATCGCGATCGGATCACGCGCGTGAAACGCCGCATGGAAGGTGCTGGCATCGACGTGCTTCTGTGCGCCGAGCCCGCGAGCCTTAATTACCTCTGCGGTTATGATGGCTGGTCATTTTACGTGCATCAATTCCTCGTCCTCGCGCTGACCATGGATGAGCCGCTCTGGGTTGGCCGTGCGATGGACGCTCCCGGCGCACGGCTCACGACAAATCTCAAGCCGGAAAGCATCGAGCCCTATCCCGAGGACTATGTCGACTCACCCGATCGGCATCCCGCGCGCTTTGTCGCGGAGCTGATGAAGGCGCGGGGTTACGGGCATGCCAACATCGGCCTGGAACTCGACGCCTTCTACTTCACGGGACGAGCCTTCGCCGAGCTTACAAAAGCGCTGCCCGACGCTTGTCTTATCGACGTTTATCCGCTCGTCAATTGTGTCCGGATCGTAAAATCGCCACCCGAGATCGCGATGATGCGTGCTGCCGCAGCGATTGTCTCCCACGCGATGGAAATCGGCATAGCAGCAGTGGCTCCCGGTGTGCGTGAATGCGACGCAGTGGCCGAGATTTGCTCAGCCCAGTTGCGCGGTACCGGCGATCAATGGGGGGACTACCCATCTGCCATGCCTCAGGTGCCGAGCGGGGTCAAGACGGCGGCGCCACATCTCACGTGGTCGGGCGATCGTTATCAGCGGAATACCGTCGCCTATCTCGAACTCGGCGGGTGCAGCCACCGTTATCACGCGGCTCTCGCCCGGACCCTTTATCTCGGTCGGCCGCCCAAGCGCTTGGTCGAACTCGCGAAGGTCGTGTCTGAGGGGCTTGACAGGGCACTGGATGCGGCACGCTCCGGACGAACCTGTCACGAGGTTGAGGCCGCTTGGCGGGTCGTCATTGAACGTGCTGGGTACACTAAAAGTTCACGCATCGGTTATTCGATTGGACTCAGCTACCCGCCGGATTGGGGTGAGCGCACGGCGAGCCTCCGACAAGGCGATTACACCGTGCTCGAGCCAAATATGTGCTTTCACATGATTCTCGGGATATGGAGCGAGGATTGGGGATTCGAGCTCAGCGAGACCTTCCGCGTCACGGCCCACGGCGCACCCGAAATCTTGACGAGCTTTCCGCGCGACATGGTTGTGAAGGCCTAGAGAGGAAACCGCGATGATCAAGAATCCGCTGCCCTGGCCCGACGAGGCGCGCTGCGCCGTCGGTTTCAGCTTCGACGTGGACGCCGACAGCGTCGTTCATGCGACCCATCGAGAGCGTGCCGTCAACGAACTGCATGCCCTGGCGCACATGCGCTACGATCCGCTGGTAGGGCTGCCGCGAATCGTCGATCTCTTCGGAGGATATAAAATTCCGCTGACTTGCTTCGTTCCAGGTTGGGTTATCGAAGCCTATCCGCGAGCGGTTGAGTACATCCTCTCCCACGACAACGAAGTCGCGCACCACGGACATTTCCATGAATGGCCGAATAAGCAGGACTCGGATGAGGAACGCCACGCGCTCGACAAAGGGGCTCAACTCATCGAGCAGCTGACCGGGAAACGGCCGCGCGGGTATCGTGCCCCCTATTACGGTCTTTCGCGCCGCAGTTTCGATCTACTGATCGAAGCCGGCATGCTTTACGATTCATCGCTCTTTGCGGACGACATCCCGATCCTCCTCGACAACGGTAAGGGCAGCTTGGTTGAGTTGCCAGTGCCGGCCTCGGTCGACGACTACAACCAATACGTCTCAAGCCGAGCGTTCGATTATCTGATGAAGATCTCACCGCCCCGCCACGCGCTCGAGGTCTATCGGGCCGAGTTCGATGCGATGTGGGAATTCGGCGGCATGTGGATTTCGGTCTGGCATCCCGCCGTGAGCGGACGCCCTGCGCAAGCACTGGCCATCCGCGAGCTCATCGAGCACATGCAGCGCAAAGGTGGAGTGTGGTTTGCGAAACTCGAGGACATCGCAGCCCATACGCGCACCCTCATTGGCAACGGGCGCTGGACTCCGCGTGTCGAGCGAGTACCCTTCTACGATCGGCCGGTGCTTTGAGTGGGATGACCTCCGATCCGAAGGAATCCGATTCGGTCCTCCATTTCATGAACCCTTTCGAAATTCATCGCCCGTTGACCCACATGTCCGATCCCGTCACCTTAACCGACACATTCGAATAAAGCCGGCGCATAGACATTCAAAGTGACTTCGCAACGCTGTGCAGCTCATATGTGTCCGGCTCGGATATAGCCGTGTCGCACAAGACGGCGAGCACTACGGCAATAGTCACCATCATCCAGAACGGAATTCTCGCCATGGCTTACCCCTACGGCAGTGTTTGCTTGTCGGGTTTCAACGGCATCCATTCAAACGATGCTGGTGCGGTGCGCGCGACGGCCAAATTCCCGCATAAAACTGGATCGCCCGCGAAACGCCCCGCTTCGTCCGCTAAGCCTGAGAGCTGGCTTTGTCTCGTCCGGCGCTGTCGGAACACGCTTGATGCCGGTCGAACTTGGCCAAGATTTCACCAAGGCGAGAATGCCACGGCACTTCGGTCGAATCTATTGGACCATGGTATTGTGTCGGACAGATTTGTGTATTCATGCCCGGCCGCTTTCGGAATGTTGGTGGGTCGGAGGCGGTCGAAAGACGTTATTTGAAGAAAAGAGGTGTCTGAACGGAAGGATCGGGCACGCTGCTGGACACTACTCTTACACATCTGCTCGCCCGTTGGAGCGGTTTGGTTCAGCGTTATGCGAAGCCAATAGTGGCGGCTGCATTTATCGTTGCGGCCGCCGGTGGCTATTACGCGGTGGGCCATCTCACGATGCGGACAAGCACCGCCGATATGCTCTCTCCGGATTTGCCTTTTCGGAAGTTAGATCGGGAATTCGAAGCGGCTTTTCCAACCCTTGATGGCAACCTTGCCATCCTCGTTACGGCAGACACCGCAGATCAGGCCGAGGATGCCGCTCTCGCCCTCACTGGAGCGTTGCAGGAGCGGTCGGATCTATTCGACTGGATATACTTCCCGTTGGGTGATTCGTTCTTTCGCCAAAACGGACTTCTATTTCTGGACATCCCCGATCTCGAGAAATTGTCGGACCGCCTTGCCGCCGCTGAGCCATTGCTCGGCGAACTCGCCAGGGACATGACCTTGCGTGGTCTTTTCGGCGTCCTCGGCCTCGCGGCTAAGGCGACGGTTGACCGCGGCGAACGCGTGGGCGATTTGGATCGAGTCCTCGCGAGCGTTGGCGACACGGTCGAAGGCGAATTGAACGGGCGTTCGAGGCCGCTCAGTTGGCGAGCACTCATGTCGCCAGACCCATTGAAGCCCGGCGATTATCACCAAATCATCCTGGCCCAGGTTGGGGCCGGACAGGCCGCACTTTCTGCTATCCCACAAATCGCCGAAAATTTCGGACTCGACGAATCCTATGCCGCACGCGTGCAGCTTACTGGCGATGCCCCGATCGGGGCAGACGAGGTCAGCGCCGTGAGGGAGGGTGGTAAAGCTGCCGGCGTCATATCGATCGCTTTGGTGTCGGTTATTGCTTTTTTCGGCGTGCGCTCATTTCGTCTCGTGATGGCGATGATCTTGACCGTTGTCTTAAGTCTCGTTTGGACGAGCGCTTTCGCAGCACTTGTGATCGGTCATCTCAATATTCTCTCAGCCGCATTCGCCGTTCTTTTCATTGGCATAACGATGGACTTTTGCGTTCAGGTCGGACTGCGCTTTCGGGAGGCGAGGACCCGCGGGCGCGAACTTTCGCAGTCTCTGCGCGAGGCGGTATCGCATACCGGCGTTGCCGTCACATTGGCGGCTTTTGCCGCGGCCATCGGATTTTTCTCGTTCGTGGCGACCGCGTACTTGGGGCTTGCCGAACTCGGCATAATTTCCGGCGTAGGAATGATCATTGGTTTATTCGCAACCCTCACGCTGCTTCCGGCCCTGTTGTCGCTGATGCCTATTGCGGCCCGGCCCGGCCCTCCGGCAACGGACAAGCGGGAGAACGAAGCTGGCCGTTTCGTTGAGCGGCATGCGCGCGCCATCTCTCTGGCCACGCTCGCTCTGGGGTGCTTGTCGCTTGCGGCAGTTCCGCACGTGGGGTTTGAGGTCGATCCGGTCAAATTGAACGATCCCAACTCGAAATCGGTCAAAGCCTATGACGAGCTGTTATCGGACAGTTCGGTCTCGCCATATTCGATCAATATTCTCGCACCAGAACTCAAATCGGCGGATGCACTTGCAGACAGACTGAAGCTGCTGTCCCTCGTGGGCGACGTCATCACGCTTGGGTCATTTGTGCCGCAAGAGCAGGAAAAGAAGCTGCACATCATCGATCTAATGTCGGACTTCCTCTTGCCCGTCATTGAGCCCGGCGACACATTGCCACCGCCATCACTGACGGACAATCAAGCGGCCCTGCAAACTGTGCTGATTGAGCTGGACCGGCTAGGAGCCTCGCCGCAAGCCGGGAGCTTGGCTGCGCTGGCGACGCGTTTGGCCACGCTATTGCGCGCGTTTGCGGCAAAGTCGGCCAATGCCGCGTCGGGCTATCGGGATCTGGACCGTGCCCTCTTGAGAAATCTTCCAGGGCGCTTGCGAAGCTTACAGGAATCGATGAACGCCTCGCGGGTCACGCTTGCGAGCCTGCCCGCCAATATCAAGTCACGCTATTTGAGTGCCGATGGTCGTGCTCGCATCGAGGTTTCGCCGAAGCGCCGCTTTGCTGGCTCACATGACCTTCGGCGCTTCGTCGACCAGGTGCGGGCCATCGCACCCAACGCAATCGGTACGGCCGTTTATCTATTGGATGGCGCGGATACCGTGGTGCACGCATTTACAATGAGCGGGGTGCTGGCTTTCGTTGGCGTGTCCCTTCTCCTGTTGCTGGTGCTGCGAAGTGCTGTCGACTGGTTGCTCGTTGCCATTCCGCTTTTGCTCGCCCTCAGCTTCACCGTCGCCGTGGCGGTTCTGCTCGATACGAAGCTCAACTTGGCGAACATAATGGCGTTACCGCTCCTGTTCAGCTTGGGCTCTGCGTTCGGTGTCTATCTCGTAATGCGGAATAGGGAAGTCACAGACGTGGCGCAGTTGGCCGGCACAAGCACGCCGCGGGCTGTCGTCGCAAGTGCTCTCATCACGATGGCCTCTTTCGGAAGTTTGATGGTATCGAATGACCGCGGAATGGCGAGCATGGGTGAACTTCTGGCCATATCGCTCGCCATGGCGCTTATTGCAAATTTGATCGCGCTGCCGGCAATGCTCGCCTGGCGCGCTCATCGCAAGGGCCAGCTGCAACCGCGAGCGAAGTCGGATTAGCGTAAAGTCGGCGGTGATTGCTATTCAAAGGGCGCTGTCGTCTGCTCGACCTCTTGCGATGATGAGCGTAAGGTCTATCGGCGTAAGTTGGCACTTTACATCAAGGGGGGCAGGCGTGATCCGCAATCCGATTCCGTGGCCGCACGGTGCCCGCTGCGCGGTCGCTTTCACATTCGACATGGATGCCGACAGCATCCTTCACCTGGCGCACCATGCGAGCGCCCATACGCGAATTGCAGCGCTCTCGATGCTGCGTTATGGGCCCGAGGTTGCGGTGCCACGGATCGTCGAGCTCTATCGCAGGTTCGGCATGCGTCAGACGTTCTTCCTGCCCGCTTGGTGCATGGAACGCTATCCGCAGGCCGTTGATGCGATCCTCACTGACGGTCACGAAATCGCGCATCACGGCTACCTTCATGAGCATCCCAATTCCATGCCCGCGAAGGAGGAGCGCTATTGGCTCGAACGGTCAAGCGAGGTCATTGTCAAGATGACCGGAAAAAAGCCCCGGGGGATTCGCGCGCCGACCTATAAATTCTCGATCAATACGCTCGATCTCCTGGTGGAGCATGGTTTCGAATACGACGCGTCCCTGATGGGGGACGATATTCCGTATGTGCTTTCAAATGGGAAGGGAACGGTCATCGAGATTCCCTCCCATTACGGCCTCGACGACTTTCCCCATTACATGGCGTCGCGCGATCTCGCCTACATTATGGCTATAAAAGCTCCGCGGCATGCCTTGGACGTATTTCGTGACGAATTCGACGCCGCTTGGGAGTATGGCGGACTATGGGTGGCGGTTTGGCATCCATTCCTTTCAGGCCGTCTTGCGAGATGTCGAGCCATCGCCGAGCTGATCGCCTACATGCACGGCAAGGGCGGGGTTTGGTTTGCGCCACTCGAGGACATTGCAAGCCATGTGCGCAAGATGATCGCGGACAAGCGCTGGGCGCCACGCATCGACAAACTTCCCTACTATGAAGGTCCTATTCCCGAATTGGGCGCGGTCGAGCCTGCACTCGCAATTTGAGCGGTAGCAGGATCGGCAAGCAAACGATCGTTCAGTGAGGCTCCATGGCAAAGGACGACACCTCCCAGCCGGATTGGTTGGTCCAGAGGCCGGTTGCCCAATCCTCCGAATATCCCAATTTGAGGACGGGCGCACAGTTCAAGGAAAGCCTCCGCGACGGGCGCAAGGTCATCATTAGCGGGCGGGTCGTAAAAGACGTGACGCAGGAGCCTTCCTTGCAACGCGGCATCGATACGCTCGCCGAGATCTTCGACGACCAATTCGCGCCGGCAACACACGACATCGCTACTTCAATCGACCCCGAGACCGGAGACCGGATCGCAACCGGCTGGCTCGTGCCCTACAGCAAGGAGGATCTGCGCCGCCACGTGGCCATGATCAAGCTCTCGACGTTTCGCACGTTCGGCGTATTCGGCCGACCACCAGATTACGGCCCGGTCAAGGCGATCGGCTTTCTTGCCTTCAGACACCTCATCGAGAAGGAGGAGCCGGAGGCCATCGAAAAGATGCAACATTTCATCCAGGTGGGCCAACGACACAATCTTATCTCGGCTGACGTCATCATCGATCTCCAGGTCAATCGCAAGCTGTCCATGCCTGAACAGCCGGGACGTTTACGCGTCGTCGAAGAGAATAAGAATGGCATCGTCCTCTACGGCGCCAAAGCGGGGAACTCGGTCTTCGCTCAAGGCAATATCGGTACGATCTCAATGCCGCCTCCCAACCCGACGATGCCCGACGAATGCACCGTATGGTCGGCTGTACCGGCCGACGCACCGGGTCTCAGCATGATTGCCCGCGAGCCGATAACGAGCGGCTTTGAGGACTCGGAAGACCATCCCCTCGATTCGCGGGGCGAGGAATCCGACAGCCTCCTTGTATTCAACCGGGTTTTCGTGCCCTGGCAATATGTCTTTAGTTACAAGAACAAGACCATCGCCCAGGTTTACAATGTCGTTGGGCGCTTCGCCTTCTGGAAGATCGCGACACGGCTTTCCTTCCGGGCGGAGATTTTTGCGGGTGCCGCCCAAATGATCGTCAATGCATTGGGCACAGATGGCGTCCCAGCGGTGCGCGCTCTTGTCGCAGACATCATCGCCTACGCCGCGACCCTGCGTGCTTGCATGACCGCGGCGGTCGAGACGGCCGCACCGACGGAAAGCGGCGTCATGGCCCCAAACCATTCCTATGTCCAGGCGGGACGACTCTACGGGATATCGCAATATCCCAAGATCATGCAGGCGTTGCGCGAGCTCTCGGGCCAAGGATTGATCAGCCGCGTTCCACGCGCGACTTGGGAACAGCAGGACGTCGGCGCCATGTTGGACGAATTCCTTCCTGGCTACGAGGTCTCGGCGCGAGAGAAGAATCGACTCTTCAATTTGATCTGGGACATGACATGCAGTGCAGCCGCCATGCGCATCGCCCTTTTCGAGAACATCAACGCGGCGACGGCTGCGAATCTGCGAGAAGACATCTATCGTACTTATGACCGGAGCGAAGGATTGAATCTGGTGCGCAGAATCGCGGGCATCGGGTAACGATTACACCTGTGTTTCTCGGCTCATGTAATCATATGCGGACGCGACGTGCGTTTTAACGATGGAGATGAACTCATTGACGCCGACCGACTCATCGACGCCGCCCATCTCGATTGGAGACGGGCCGTATACGATCGCCGGAACATTGCAGTAGCGCCATAGTCGAGCGTCCGTACCGCCAAGGCTGATGACGGGTATCGGCTCGACACCCGAGACGACATGGGCATTTTCGCGGATGTAGTTCGCCATCTCCGCATCGGGTGGGGACCAGCTCGGCGGGTTATATACGAGCGTTTCGTAGCTGGCCTCAGGATAGGCCATTAGGATTTCGTCGACTTTCGCGCGGATTTGACGATCTTCGATCCCATTGGGCAGCCTGAAGTCCACCTCGAACACGCATTCGGCGGCGACCATGTTGACCTTGACGCCGCCGCGAACGATGCCGGGATTGACCGTGACACGGCGGAGATTGCGCGCAGCACCCGCTCCCCACGCGCGGTCGACGATCGCGTTCGCAGCATCGAGTACGGGCGCCAAATTGCCGGGCTCTTGGACGGGCAAGGCTTCGATCGTCTCCAATTCCGAAATCAGCTTGGCGGCGATCGCTGTGGCGCTGGCGCTGCGATGCTTATAGGCGCCATGCGCCCCATGAGTGCGCACCGCGAATCGCAGCCAAAGGGGCCCCTTCTCGCCGAAGCGGAACGTATCGAGGCTTGTCGGCTCGCCATTGAGGCAGCAGTCGCCGATGATCTCCGGATGGCGCGCGAAGAGATATCGCGCCCCCCACGGACCGAAGGTCTCCTCATCGGACACCGCGGAAAGCGTCAGTTTTCCGTGAAGCTCGTCGCGAATCTCCCGGAGATAAAGGTAAGTGAAAATCGATGCAGTCGTGCCGCATTTCATGTCGCAAGCGCCGCGCCCGTAGATCCTGCCCTCGCTTATCTCGCCACCCCAGGGATCCTTGGTCCAACCCTTCCCATCGCCGACAGGAAACACATCGATATGGCCATTGAGGGCCAGGTGTCGCCCAGGCTTACCGCCATCGAAACTCGCGACGATATTCGGCATGATTTCGTTCGGTGCAATGATGCGGTGGTCGACACCGCGGGAGCGGAAGAGCTTCAAGACATGTTCGGCGGCGCGCCGGGTGTCGCCCGGAGGATTTGGGCTTGGGCAGCGGACGAATTCCCGAAAAAATTCGATCAGGAATTCGCGATCGTCGTCTACCTTCGCCAAGAGCGCCGACTTTTGCGAGCGCATTCATTCTCCCCCGATTTATTTGCGCGCCACAGTCTATCAAAAAGCCGTTTGCCGGCCGGGGCACTTCCGTCCGTTCGGGTTCGCGCGGTAAAACGAACAAATCTCCGTGGACTTGTCAAATCGGAACGGATCCGGCTAAGCACGATCATTCGGGAAAAGGAATCGTGAAGAAGCTATCGACCACCGTGTAGTCGAAATACCCTAGTCGAGCGATGGGTTTGAACTTCCTCGGATCGACTCGCCCGTCCACAATCACGTCATCGCGAATATGGACGCCGATTACGCGGCCGATCACGATCGCACTGGCTTCTGCCGGATCGCTCTCGGGGACTGGAACGGTCAGTAGATAGCGACATTCCAAATGGATTGGCGATTCTGCGACCCGGGGTGGCTTGACCTTGATGGACGGCAGAGAGGCCAAGCCGCACAACGCCATTTCATCCACTTCGCTCGGCAACGTAGCAGAGGTGGCGCTGACTTTCTCCCGTAGGTCCCAGGTCGCGAGATTTACAACGAACTCGCCCGTTTCTTCGGCGTTTCTCTGGGAGTCCTTGCGCCGATCGCGAGCACGCGCCCCTCCGGATGCAAACATCACGGTCGGAGGCCGATCGCATACCGCATTAAAGTAGCTATATGGAGCCAGATTCACCACACCTTCCCGGCTCAGGGTCGAAATCCAGCCAATCGGCCGCGGCACGACAAGGCTCTTGAAGGGATTGTGCGGCAAGCCATGATCGCGGCGCTCTGGGTCGTAGAACATTAGTGCCATCTCCCTGCCCGAAAAACTCGGTCCTTTCGATTGAAGCGGAGGGGTTAGCGCACGAGTGTCGCACGGCTTACGTAGCCGAAAGCAGGCCGTGCATAGATGCGCACCGCTTGTCCGCTCGACTATGACAGCCCGATTTTCGCGAAAAGCCAACTTTCGCCCTGGCCGTCATGCGGGGCTTGATTCCTGATCGCGATATTGATGGAACGTCCGGCGGATGAAGTCAGCGATCAGCGGATCGTTGTCTCCGCGAGGCACGGGATCAGCGTCCCAATGTCCGTACTCATCCTTCCCGCGAACGAGTAGGGCCGTTCGGCGGCCGAGCGTCGATCGCACGTGCGTCGGAATGTAGAACAATGCGTAGCCGATCCGCCGGTCGGAGGATGCGTTCGGCAGCGAGCCGTGCGCCATGCGTTCATGATGCAGCGAGAACTGGCCTGGGCGCAGCTCCAAGTTCACTGCCCTCGATTCGTCAAGCCCATGAATCGTCTGACCGCGGATCAACATGTTTTCCTTCGCCAGCGTCTCCTCATGTTCGTAATCGGGACCGAGATGGCTGCCGGGCATGACACGCACGCAGCCGTTTCCGCGATGGCTTGCGGTGACGGCGACCCAGGCTGTCACCTCGTCGTGGCGGTCGAAGCCGAAATATGCCGAGTCCTGATGCCAGGAGACATATCGCCCGTCGCCGCCGTCCTTAGGCCAGAGAGTCGACGTGAAGAGTAAGATATCGGGGCCGATCAAATCCTCGACCGCATCAAGGATGCGCGGGAGGGTCGCGACCTTCATCAGTGCCGCGAGCCGGAGATGCGCCTTGAAGCGCAGGTGCTGGCCGAAGCCGCCATGTGCGGCCTCAAACTGCTCAAGCGCCGCGAGCATTTGACCGGCCGCGGCTTCGCCCATCGCCGTCAGCGGGTAAAGATAGCCCCTACTGCGAAATATTTGCTTCTGAGCTTCGGTCAGCAAACCTGCCATACGCCCGCACCTGTTAAAGGTCGCCCCGGCGGCACTCGGCTCGTTCCGGTTGCTTCCCCGTTCCGAAGCGCGGTGGTGCCGGTCTCGACGCGGAGCCCATCAACTTTACCACCGAAGCTCGTTTCGTAAAACCGGGTTCCAATTGAATTAGTTAAGTTATTTTGCTAACGTACTTGGCATATCGATCACGTGATGCTGGAGGGGTGCGGTGCTGAGGAGCGGGAAGGAGCATCTCGAATCGCTGCGCGACGGCCGCGTCGTCTATATCGGTGGCGAGCGAATCGCCGATGTCACCGTGCATCCGGCATTCCGAAATGCGGCGCGTTCCATCGCGATGCTCTATGACTTGAAGCTCGACCCGGTCCATCGCGACGCTTTGTCTTTTGTCGAGGATAACGATCGCTTCAGCATGTACTATCTGCTGCCGCGCAGTCGCGAGGATCTTGTGCGCCGGATGCGGTCGCATAAGCTGATTGCCGCGGCGAGCTATGGGCTTCTCGGCCGGTCCCCCGACCACGTCGCGAGCTTCGTTGCCGGCATGGCGCTTCAGCCCGAGGCGTTGGGTGGCGCCAAAGGTGGTGGCCGTGCCTTCGCCGACAATCTTCTCGCTTATTATCGTGCGGCGAGACGCGAGGACGCCTACATAGCCTATGCGGTCATTCCACCGCCCGGCGCCCGCGACCCCGCGTTTTCGGGGCGTATCGACGAGAGATCGCCGACACTGCGTGTTGTCGACGAGGATGACGTGGGCGTGACGATCAGCGGCATGAAGTTGCTTGCCACGGGTGCGGTCTTCGCCAACGAGATCTGGGTCGGCAATGTTCAACCCGTAGCACCGGACCGCAAGAAAGAGGCGATTACCTGTGCTGTGCCGGTCAATGCCCAGGGCCTCTCTCTTTGGTCGCGCAAGCCGTTCGAGCCGCAGGCGCGGAGCGAGTTCGACAACCCGCTCTCCTTCCGATTCGACGAGAGCGACAGCGTGGTGATCTTCGACGCGGTCAAGGTTCCATGGGAACGCGTCTTCTGCCACGATGATGCGCCGCTCTCGCGCGAGATCTATATCAAAACGCCCTCACACTCGTTCGGCAATCATCAGGCAAATGTCCGCTTCTGGGCGAAGCTGGAGCTTCTGCTCGGCCTTGCCAGCAAGATTGCCGCTGCGGGCAATCTCGATCGCGTCCCGACCGTGCGCGAGACGCTTGGCCGTCTTGCAGCGCTCGAGGCGATGCTGGCCGGCATGATTTATGGCCAGTGCTTCGACCACGAAGATCTCGGCAATGGTTACGTCGCCTTCAACCGACGCTATATGTATGGCGCGCTGAGCTGGTGCACCGAGAATTACGGCGAGATCTGCGATAAGATCCGCGAATTGATGGGTGCAGGCGTCTTTCTCATGCCGGCGGACGCATCCTTCCTACTCGACCGGGAGCTGCGCGAGACCTTCGACGTCTACTGGCGGACGGCGAACTGCACGGCCCTCGACCGATTGAAGCTCTTTCGTCTCGCCTGGGATCTACTCGGTTCCGAATTTGGCACGCGGCATATGCAGTACGAGCGATTTTATGCCGGCCCTTCCTTCGTGGTACGCGACCACAGCTATCGTGAATGCCCGTGGCAGCACTTCAACGCCATCGTCGATGACCTCCTCGCGCGATACGATGCGCCGCGCGAGTGGCCGTCCGCCGCTGAGTGAGAGCTCGCTGCTGATGGCACGTCGGTCGACGCCGACCCGCGCCACCGCGCCCGCAGCGTCAGCGAGATCAGCCGACGCCCCATTGACCACGACTCGCAAGGCGCTGCTTATCGGCGGCTCCGACGCAGCCTTCCGCGAACTCATCGGAAACCTCATGAAGATGGCGCAGCAGCTCACCGCGCTGCGCAGCCAGCTCGCCCGCCGCCTCGGCGTTAGCGAGCCGGAATACCGCGTCTTCCTCGCTGTGGCACAGCTCGAGGGCAAGATTGGCGTCAGCGTGGCGACCGTCGCCCGGCATCTCATGGTGTCGGGCGCGTTCGTCACCATAATTGCCCAGCACCTCGTTAAGACCGGCCATGTCGAGAAGAGGCCGAGTCAGTTCGACCGCCGGGGCGTTCTCCTCGGTCTGACGGCGCAGGGCGCTCGGTTGATGGCGGCGTTCGCCGACGAGCCAAAGGCAATCAACGACGAACTGTTTCGCGACATCGGCCGTGCCGAGTTCGAGACGCTGTCCGAATTGGCCCGCCGGATTGTTGCCGGCGGCGAGCGCGCGCTTATGGTCAGTCGATTGCGTGAGCTTGCCCACGCAAGCCACGAGCGGGCCGCCGGCACGCACCGTATGAGCACCCCTAGAGGCGAAAATGTCAGGACCACAAACCGCAAATGACGAAGCATTTCGGCTCGACGGCGTCGAGCTCGTCCGTGGCAAGCGCGCCGAGACACGGTTGCGCACGGTCGAACTTGCCGATGGGAGCTGGGTCGAGCTCCCGGTAATCTTGCTTCGCGGGGTGCAGCCCGGGCCAGTCTTCTACCTCGGCGCAGCGTTTCACGGCGACGAGGTCAACGGTGTGGAGATCGCGACGCGCTTCGCCGGTACGATCGAGCTCGCCGAGCTGCGCGGGACGGTCGTCGTCGTGCCCGTACAGAACCCCCTGGCACTGCAGGCGCAGCACCGCTACTTCGTCGGCCACTTTCTCAAGTCACCACTCGATCAAAGTCCTGCGGATCCCTGGATCTCGTTCCCCGGTGACGGTGATGGCAACCTCGCCGCGCAAATCGCAGCCCGGCTCTTCACCGCGCTCATACGCCATTCTCAATATCTCATCGATATCCACACCCCGACCACCGGCGGGCGCTATGCGCCCTTTGCCTTCCTCCCACCACCCGGTGTCGGTGCCCCCGCCGAGGCGGCCGAGGCGATGGCGAAGGTCTTCGGGGCCGATTACATCTTGTCGACCCACGAGGGGCTTTATGTCTCGGAACAGAGCCCGCATGTGGTGATGGCGCGGCGCGGCGCAACGGCGATGGGCGTCGAGCTCGGCGAGGGCGGTCGGCTCGAAAGTGAGATCACCGAGCAAGGGTTGCGCGGCCTTCGCAACGTCTTTCGGCATATCGGCATGCTGCCTGGCGAGGTCGAAAGATTCGGTCGCAACCACGTGATCCGGTCGATGCATGTGGTTCGCGCAAAGCGGGGCGGACTGGTGCATCGGCGCGTCGAGCTCAATGATGAGGTGCAAAAGGGCCAGGTGGTGGCGACGATCACTAATGTCTTCGGTGAGCGCACCGAGGAAATTCGCGCGCCGATCTCAGGTCCGGTCGTCCGTATCGCGACCTTCCCGATCGTTTCGGCGGGCGAGCGCGTGATTCAGCTCGGCGTGCCACTCTGAGGAGGTGTTGCGATGGACGCTGACGCAGGGCCGGGAGCGGTCGACCGGGGGGACTTCATCGCCGCAATGCGCCGTGCGGCGGCGACCGTGACGGTCGTGACCACCGCAGGTCCCGAAGGCCGTCTCGGCCTCACGGTCAGCGCGATGTGCTCGGTGTCGGCCGACCCGCCCAGCCTGCTCGTCGGCATTCATGGCGGCAGCCCCGTCGCTGCGGCGATCGTCTGTAACCGCTGCTTCGCCGTCAATCTTCTCGACGCGAGCCAGCGCGAGATTTCCGAAATCTTCGCGGGGCGCGCTACCGAGGCGCGCCGCGATCACCTCGCGTCCACCGCCTGGCGCGGTCTCGCGACCGGCGCTCCGGCGCTCGATGCGGCGGTTTCCATATTCGACTGCCGGCTTGCCGCCCGGCACATCTTCGGGACACATCACCTTTTCATCGGTCTTGTCGTTGCCGTCGACTATGGCGAGCGCAAGCCCCTCATACACCACAATCGCCATTACTGCGGCCTGATCCCTCAGGCGCAATCGACCGATTTTCCCGAGAGCGAGTCGGCACTGGGCGCCCTCGGTTGGGGCCTATGAGCGAAGGGAGTCTCGCCCTTCGGCAGGCGTTCGAGGCCAAGGTCCGCGCGAACCGCGACCGACTCGTCACACTCTGCGCCGATCTCGTGCGTATCGGCAGCGAGAATCCACCCGGCGACACCGGTGCCCTGTCGGAAGCGATAGCACGTCTCTTCGCCGCCTGCCCGGCAACCGAGATAAAGCGTATCGTTGCTCGCCCACCTGTTGAGAATCTTGTCGTGCGCATTGCGGGTGGTGCTCCCGGACGCCGCCTCGTCTTCAACGGTCATCTCGACACGTTCCCGATCGGCGATGCCGCGCGCTGGGCCGTGCCGCCGCTCGGTGGTACTGTAGCCGATGGGCGGATCTACGGGCGCGGTGCCGGCGATATGAAGGCCGGGCTTGCCGCCTCGATCCTCGCCGCACAACTCCTTGCCGAGCGGCGCAAGGATTGGTGCGGTGAGATCGTGCTCACTCTTGTCGGAGACGAGGAGACGGGCGGACTCTGGGGCTCACAGCATCTTCTCGCCGAGGTGTCCGAGGCCAAGGGCGACGCCATGCTGAGCGGCGATGCCGGCGCCCCGCAAGTCGTCCGAATCGGCGAGAAGGGGCAGATATGGGTCGAGGTCGTTGCCGAAGGCAAAGCCAATCACGGTGCGCATGTTCATCTCGGGATCAATGCCATCGAGAAGCTGATGGCAGCCCTCGATGGCCTATTGGACTTGCGTCGCCTGCCATGCCCGATCCCCGATGACGTTCGACAGGTGATTCTGGCAGCACGCCCCGTCTCCGAGGTGGTGTCCGGCGCCGGCGAGAGTGAAACGCTCCAGAATGTCACGGTCAATATCGGCCGTTTCGAGGGCGGCAGTGCCGTCAACATCATCCCCGACCGTGCAAAGGCTCTCGCCGACATTCGCTTCCCGCCGGGCCTCACCCTTGCCGAAATACGCGGCGCCATAGCCGCCCGGCTCGACGGGATGCCCGGCATTGCCTGGCGGGTGCTAAGCGGTTGCGAGGCGACGGTGACCGATCCCGCCCATGAGATCGTGCGCCTGACCGCGAAGAACGCGGCGGCAATCACTTCGGGCAACGTCGTCGTCAACATGCGCGTCGGATTCTCGGACGCGCGATTCTATCGTCTCGCGGATATACCCTCGGTGGTTTACGGCCCGACGCCGCATAACATGGGTGGCGCCGACGAGTACGTAACAATCGACGATCTTTTCGCCGTGTTTTACGTGCATGCAATGACGGGGTTCGACTTCCTGTGTGAGGAACCCTCGTGAACTTCCTGTGCCGGTCGTGCTTGGAGGCGATCGCGCGGTAGCTCTTGGCCCTCGGCGTCACACCTCATCTCAGCGCGGCGTGGATCGCCTGCCAGATCGCAGGGGCTTTTAGGTCTTTTGTGCGTTGGCCCGCAATTCGTCGAGCAGGACTCGCTTGTTCTCGGCGTAGTCGACCAGCACCGTGACAAGGTGCACCCCACCTCCGACGAATGCGGCTTCGAGTGCGGGTTGCAGACCGTCCGCACTCTCCACGCGGCTGCCCCTGGCGCCGTAGGCCTCGGCATAGGCGACAAAGTCGGGGTTGCCGAACGTCATGCCGAAATCGGGAAATCCGTCCGCCGCCTGCTTCCACCGGATCATCCCGTAAGCGTTGTCCTGTACGATCAACACCACGATATTGAGCCCCAGACGTACGGCCGGTTCGAGCTCGTGCGAGTTCATCATGAACCCGCCGTCGCCACAGACAGCCATTACGCGCCGATCCGGATAGAGCATCGCGGCCATCATTGCCGAGGGCAACCCAGCACCCATTGTCGCAAGTGCGTTGTCGAGGAGGAGCGTGTTCGCGAGTCGAGTGCGATAGTTGCGCGCGAACCAGATCTTGTACATTCCATTATCCAGGCAGACGATCCCGTCTTCCGGCATCACCTGCCGCACATCGTGCACGATGCGCTGAGGCGTCAACGGAAAACGGCTTTCCTCCGCCCGATCGGCAATACGCGCGAGAATCGTTTTACGTAGTGGCAGGAGACTACCCGCTCTGGGCAGTTTTCCTTCGAGGCGGTCTGCCAGAAGCGCAAGACTCGGGCCGACGTCGCCGATCAGTTCCGCGTGTGGGAAATAGACCTCCTCGATCGTCGCTGGAAGATAGCCCACATGAAGGACATTTGGCCCGCCTGGGCCCATCAGGAAGGGTGGCTTCTCCACCGTATCGTGGCCGACCGAAATGATCAGATCGGCGCGGTCGATCGCCTCATGGACATAGTCCCGCTCGGACAATGCAGCGGTGCCCATGTAAAGCTCCGATCCGCCGGTGACGGCCCCCTTGCCCATTTGGGTGTTGAAGAACGGAATTTTTACGCGCCGCACGAAATCGGACAAGGCGTCGGCCAGGCGCGGGCGGCTCGCGGCCGCACCGAGCATCACCAGCGGGTGCTCGGCCGCCAGAATCAATTCGGCTGCACGGTCCAGCGCCGTGGATTCGGCGACTGGCAGGAAGACCGCATGGCGCGGCACCAGCGAAATCTCGGGTGCTGTCTCTCGCGCAATGTCCTCCGGCAATTCAAGATGGATGGGCCCTGGTCTTTCCTGCTCCGCCGTCCGGAAAGCCTCCCGCACGATCGAGGGGATCGTCGCCGGGCTGACGATCTGATGCGCCATTTTGGTCAGGGGCGTCATGGTCGCGACCACATCCACGACCTGGAAGCGCGCCTGCTTCCGGCTGAGGACGGCTTTCTGGCCCGTGATCATGACCATCGGCATTGCGCCGAGCAGGGCATAGGCGGCACTCGTCGTGAAATTGAGCGCGCCCGGGCCGAGGGTCGCAAGGCATACACCTGCCTTGCCAGTCAAACGACCGTGGGTCGCAGCCATGAATGCAGCGCCCTGTTCGTGTCTCACCACCACCAACTCGATGGTCGAGCGGCGCAGCGCCTCGACGACGTCGAGATTCTCCTCGCCAGGCACGCCGAATATCTGCTTGACGCCCTCATTCTCGAGCGCCGCAATGAGCAGCTCGGCACCTTTCATCCGATTGCCTCCCCTAAAGGCGTCGAGCAACGGCTTCGGCAAATTCGCGCGTCGAAGCGGTCCCCCCGACGTCGCGCGTTCGTATGTTGTCCCGATTGATCGCGCCGACGATCGCTTCCCACAATCGCTCTGCCAGCTCGCGTCGACCGACATGTTCAAGCATCAGGCTCGCGGACAGTAGCAACGATACGGGATTGGCAATGCCCTTGCCCGCAATATCCGGGGCTGAACCGTGCACGGCTTCGAAAATGGCGGCACTCTCGCCGATGTTGGCACCCGGCGCCAAACCGAGGCCGCCCACCAATCCCGCCATTTCGTCGGACAGGATATCGCCGAAGAGATTCGTTGTGACGATCACGTCGAATTGCCACGGATCGAGTACGAGCTGCATTGCGCAGGCGTCGACGATGCGGTCGTTCATCTCGATACGGCCTTCGTATTCCTTGGCGACGCTGCGGCCGGTCTCGAGGAAGAGGCCCGTTAACGCCTTCAACACATTGGCCTTGTGGACGACCGTCACCTTCTTGCGCCCTCGGCGCAGCGCATACTCGAAGGCGAATTTGATGATGCGATGTGCGCCCGCCTTGGTGTTCACGCCTGAACCGATTGCAACGGCGTGCGGGTCATCGCCGATCGGGACATAATGCTCGAAGGCAATGTACAGGCCTTCGAGATTTTCGCGGACCAGGACGAGATCGATATTGTCGTAGCGCTGGCCGGGGATGATGGTCCGCACCGGCCGAACGTTGGCGTAAAGCCCGAATTCCTCGCGCAAGCGCACGTTGACGGACCGGAACCCTCCACCGACCGGCGTGGTCAAGGGACCCTTCAGCGCCAGCTTGGTGCGGCGGATGCTGTCCAGCGTGTCGGCAGGTAATGGATCGCCCGCCTTCTCGATCGCGGCCAGCCCACCTTGCCGCACATCCCAGGCGAAGGGCGAACCAAGTCGATCGAGGACGAACTGCACCGCATCGACGATCTCCGGCCCGATCCCATCTCCCGGGATCAAGGTCGCTTCAATGCTGTCTGTTTTGGATGGGCCAGACATTTCGGGCACCTCTCTTCATCGGTTCCGCGCCACTGACGCCGACAAACGCACCCCAACCTATTCGGAAGTCCTTGGCGCCGATAACTCCTCATCCGCTGCTAAATGCCTCGTCACCGCTTCAGAGAAAAGTCATTCCAGGCGGCAGTCGCGCAACGCACATTCATTTCACCCTATCTCAGGGAGGGTGACCGCGTTGTCGATCACTCCGGCAACCCCGCAAGCCGCAAGGCCTCGACATATATGGCGAAATCTTCGGGCCGAAGCGGTCCCATCCGATCCTTGAGATTGGAGATGCGTACTTCGGGATCGAGTTGAAGTGTGCGCGCAATGTACCCCCGAGCTTCGTCCAGGCGTCCGGCAAGAACGTTGCTCGCAGCCGCGACGCGCAAAGTGGCTAGGAAATTCGGGCGTTCCCAAGACGACCTTTCGGCCAGCGGCCATGCCTCGTTGTATCGGCCGGCGAGAAAGTGAGTAAGGGCGATGAGGTGGTGCATATAGAACATCAACGGATCGAGAGGGCTTAGACGGGCAGCGCGCGCTATATGCTCGATTGCCAGATCGTGATCGCCAAGAATGGCTCTGAAGAACCCGCTGGCATACCATGCCGCCGCGAGATTTGGGTCCAGAACGAGTGCGCGATTAACCAGGGCAGCACCTGCCTTAAGCTCGCCGACCACGAGGCCTAGAGCGAGCCCACTGAAGGCGAGGGCGACCGGATCGTCGGTGCCGGACTTCGCGACCCTTCCGGCCAGTCGGGTGGTTTCCGCAATTTCATGCGTGCGGTCCGTGGTCCAACCGTTCGCCATTCGCCAAAAGTAGCACCACGCGGCAACGCCATGTGCCGATTCGAAATTGGCGTCGAGGTCAACCGCCTTGTAAAACATCCGCAGCGCCTCGTTGGCACTTTCCTCGGTCCATTGATAAAGACTGGCCAGGCCCCGCAGGTAGTAGTCGTAAGCATCGAGGCTTTCCGTCGGCTTGCGCTTCGCGCGCTCGATCTCGGCCTGCTCCAGCATCGGCGCGATCGCACCCACCACGCTCGCGGTCACCCGATCTTGCAGATCGAAGACATCTTCGAGGTCGCCCTCAAAACGATCCGCCCACAGATGAGCGCCTGTCGAGCCGTCGATGAGCTGGCCCGCGATGCGGACCCGATGCGCTGCCCGGCGAACACTACCTTCGAGCACGTAGCGGACACCCAACTCACGCGCCACCTGCTTCACGTCCACGGCACGGCCTTTGTAGGTGAAGGCCGAATTGCGCGCGATCACGAACAGCCACCGCATCCGCGACAGCGCCGTCGTGATCTCTTCCACCATGCCGTCGGCAAAATACTCCTGCTCCGGATCGTCGCTCATGTTCTGGAACGGCAGTACCGCAATCGATGGCCGGTCGGGTAGCGCAAGCGGCGGCCGTGCCGCACCGGCAGAGGCGATCGCCGCCGAGGACAGCCGTCCCGCCTCGGCCGCCTCGGCCAGCCCCACCCGATATACGCGGATCGAACGCGCGATGTTCTTGAGATTCTGCTCCCCGAGATCGACAAATTTCGCCGCAATCTTACCCCGCACCTGGCGAAACGCATCCTCGGAGACACTGATGCCGCCAGGCTCGGAAAAGTGTTGCAAGCGAACGGCGACATTCACCCCGTCGCCATGAATGTCATCGGGATCGATGATCACATCCCCCAGGTTGATGCCAATCCGGAACGCCATCCGATCCGCCTCGGGCACCCCGTCATTGCGCTCCCCATGCCGCGTTGCACTTCGATCGCACACCGCACCGCTTCCACAACGCTCAGGAACTCGACCAGCACACCATCGCCCGTCGCCTTGACAATGCGTCCGCGATATTCCTCGATTTTCGGATCGATCAACTGGCGGTGGAACGTCTTCAGACGCGCAAGCGTGCCCTCCTCGTCCGCACCCATCAACCGGCTGAAGCCGACGACGTCCGCGGCAAGAACCGCTGCTAGCCTGCGCACGATCCGGCCGGATGCCATGAACACCACCCTCGCCGACCCATAGCGTAGCCGAACTCTCGCCGCCCGCACAATCGGCGCGGAGCCAATTAGGCGGAGGATGGTGCTGCCGTGTTGCGAATTTGCGGCCAGTGTGGTGAATTTCGGATTCACCGCACGAGTTCGAGCCCTGGACGGTGAGGCCGATCACCGATCGGCCAATGGGGCGACCCTTCTTCGTGCAATTTCGTTGACGGTGACCCAGTCGAGATCGCTTGCCGTGACGACATAATCGACACGTGCGCTGATAATGTCGCCGCCGCACATAAGGTGGATTAGCTCACCCGGCTTGGGGGTCGGCCCGTCGAATTTGCGGTCGGGCCGTACCGGGTTCCCATTCAACCCCTTCAAGGTGACGCCGTACGACATCGCAGGCAACTTCCTTTCCTTGTCCCCGTTCATAGCTCACACCAGAAGGGGCGGCCTGCGATGTGAAATTCTTCACACGCGATGGCCTTTTTCAAAGGACTGCCCGGTCGCAGCCGGGAATTGCGCCAAAATCGGAGCTGCCTGAATTGTCCGTTCGGCGCCGGCGCTGTTTCTTGCCGAATGCCGGTCAGTGCGAATCAGTCGACGGTGCGGTCGGAGGCGTTACCTTGCGTAGCAGCGGGACGAGCAGCGTCGCGACGACGAAGGTGAGCATGATGACGCGAAACGCGTCGGCATAGGCAAGTGTCGAAGCCTCGCGATAGACCAGATGCCAGAGCTGCTCAAGGGCCGCCTGCTGGCCGAGATGAGGGCTGCCCGGCATGGCACCGTAGCGCTGAACCATTTCGCCCAAGAGCCGCTCCATGGCGCCATTCGCCGGCGTGAGGTGAGAGGCGATTCGAAGGAAGTGGATATTGGTTTGGTCATTCAGGATCGCCGCACTGACCGCGATACCCACAGCACCGCCGAGGTTGCGCATCATGTTGAAGAGGCCGCTTGCGAATTTCAGCCGTTCAGGCGGAAGGCTGCCGAGGCCGAGCGTGACCGTGGGTGCTACGGCGAAAACCTGGGGTAGCCCGCGCAAGATCTGCGGAAGGAAAAGCTGGTCGCCACCCCAATCATGGGTGATGAAGCTGTAGCTCCACATGGCCAGCCCAAAACAGGCGAGCCCGCCCATCAGGAGCCAGCGTGTGTCGAATTTGCGGGCGAGCGCAATATAAATCGGCGTCCCGATCAAGGCGGCGGCACCGGTCGAGAAGATCGCAGTACCGGTCTGCCACGCGCTGAAACCGCGCACGTATCCGAGGAAGAGTGGCGTGAGATAGATGGTCGTGAAAATGCCGATGCCGGCAACGAAGGACAAAAAACATCCAACCGCGAAGTTGCGGTTGCCGAGTGCGCGCAGGTCGACGACGGGATTGTGGTAAGTGAGGCTGCGGGCAACGAAAAGCGTACAGGCCACGGCAGCAATCCAGGCGCACTCGCGAATGGTCGAGTCGCTGAACCAGTTCCAACGCGCACCTTCCTCCAACGTATATTCGAGGGTGCCGAGGCCGATTGCCATCAGGACGATCCCCGGATAATCCGCACCCCTCAGAAGGGCGAGATCCGGTTTATCGATCTGCACGAGGATCGGTACGAGTGCGGTAATCGCCAAGCCGGGAATGAGATTGACGTAAAAGAGCCAACGCCAGTCGAGGGTGTCGGTAATCCAGCCGCCGATCACGGGGCCGAGTGTGGGTGCGATCGCCGCGATGGTGCCGATCACGGCGGACGAATAGACACGGCGCGATCCTTGGAAATAATGAAACGAAGAAGTAAACACGGTCGGAATCATCGAGGCGCCGAGCAACCCCTGAAGCGCGCGGAATACGATCATGCTCTCAATGTTCCACGCAATGCCGCAAAGCATGCTCGCAACCGTGAAACCGGCTGCGGAACAGGTGAACAGCCAGCGGGTCGAAAACACGCGCGTCAGCCAGCCAGAGAGGGGTATCGTGATGATTTCTGCGATCAGATAGGCCGTCTGCACCCAGCTGATCTCGTCCTGTGCCGCGGAAAGGCCGCCGCCGATGTCCTGGAGCGACGAGGCCACGATCTGGATGTCCAGGAGGGCTATGAACATCCCGGCGCACATCACCACGAAAGGGAGCAGCGACGGCTGTTTGGGTGCTGCGTCGGTCATGGTGCCTCCGTCTGACTATCGCGCGTGTCAACGTTGACCGTGGTGGAAAGGCCGGGGCGCAGCATGCTGAGCTTCTCGTCGCCGGCGTCGAGCACGATGCGGACAGGTACGCGCTGCACGATCTTGGTGAAATTCCCGGTGGCGTTTTCCGGTGGGATGATGCTGAAGACAGCGCCAGTCCCGGGCGCCATGCTGACGACATGGCCTCGGAAGGGGTGACCGGGGAGGATATCGGCTTCGACGGTGGCGGGTTGAGACGGCGTCATGTGGGTGAGCTGGTCTTCTTTGAAATTCGCATCCACCCAGAGGCCGGTCGCCGGCGTGATCGAAATCAGGTAGGTGCTCTTGGTCACATAGGCGCCAACTTGCGCCGCGCGGTTGCCGACATACCCGTCAATCGGGGAGCGAATCTCGGTATAGCTCAGATTGAGTTCGGCCGTGCGGAGGTCGGATTGCGCTTGCGCAACGGCGGCATTGGCCTCCGCGACCTGGGCGTCGATGACCTTGAGTTGCTGGCGCGCCGCTTCGAGCCCGGCCTGGGCCGAAGCGACGGCGGAGCGGGCTTCCTGCTGCAGCGCTAACGTCCGCTCCGCATCTTGGCGAGATCCGAAACTCTTCGCCTCCAGGGTTTTGTAGCGGACGGCATCCTGATCGGCGAACGAGGCGCGAGCCGATTTTGCAAGGAGATCGGCTTCCTGCTGGCGAATGGCCGATTGTTGAAGCACGTAGCGCGCATGAAGGCTTTCGATGGTCGCCAAGCGGGCGTTGAGCACGGCCTCCGCATGATCGAGTGCGGCCTGGTAATCCCGGGGGTCGAGTTGGATGAGCAACTGGCCCGCCTGCACACGCTGATTGTCGTCCACGAGAACACGCGCGACAAAGCCGTCTATATGCGGCGCTATGGGCGTGATATTGCCGCCGACATAGGCATCGTCCGTGGATTCAACGAATCGGCCGACCGTCCACCACGTGCGCCCGTATAAGGCCGCCGCCAACACGACGATGGCTGCCACGGAGAGGAGTGCGAGCCGCCGCATGTCGAGTTTCGGGCGGCTTATCGTCGGGATGACAGCGATTTCTCGTTCGGTGATCGCGCTATCCATGCTCGTCTCCGCACTTAATTGGCGGCCTCCTTCGTCACAGGACCTTTTTGCTGTGCGAGCCGCCGCGCCACCAAAGCATAGCGCCGCTGTGTGCGCTCGTCGGCGAGCGGTCCCGCCGCCGATATAAAATCAGGCTCGACGAGCGGTTTGCCCGTCACGCGATCGACCAGTACCGGATCGGCCTCGGTACCGGTCTTGCTGTCGACGATGAGGACGCTCTTGCCCTCGGGAGCGAAATGCCTGTTGCCCCAGGCGAGCAGAGCCCACATCACCGGCTGGAAATCGCGGCCCCGCGACGTGAGAACGTACTCATACCGGGGCGGGCGCTCGCTGTAGCGCCGGCGCTCGAGTAGATCCGCCGCCACCAGGCCGTTGAGGCGCCGCGTCAGCATATTGGGCGCGATGTCCAGGCTCTTCTGGAATTGCTCGAACCGGGTCAAGCCATGAAAAGCGTCCCGCAAGATAAGGATGCTCCACCACTCGCCCACGCGCTCCAGGCTGCGGGCGATAGGACACTGCATGTTGCCAAAGCTCTTGCGATGCATCGTCCATCTCCCAGTTACTAGCATGATGATAGTAACATATCTCGGTAACTATCAATTTGCAAGTAACCTGTTGATCGGCGAGCTAAGCGCGGAGGCGTCTCGAGGTTCGCCAGGTGGCGAAATATTTTATGTTTCGTGTCAATAACTTAGATGAGGGATGCGGTCACTGCCACAGTCCGATATGTCGATGGTGCATAACTGGGTTGCCCACGGACGATAATGACCGCGCAACGCCTGGAGCCCTGGTCTGGCCGTCCACGTCGTTCAGCGATTGGGCATCCACTTCTTCATTGCGGCTTGACCCGCGCATCGACATGAATGGAGAAGTCCGGAACCATTTATCGGACACAACGCGGGACTGTGCTTTGAGTCCGATATCCGCCCCAAGCCTCGCCGCCAGATGCGGCAAATTTCGCATTAGCCACACGAGGTGTAGAGTTCGCAGCTCAGTAAGCGGGGTTTTGAACGCGTCGTGATCGTTCCGCATGGATGAAATCTTCTTCACCGAGCTGTCGGCGTGGCTGATCCAGGCGGGGCTGGACGGGGTTTCTGAGAACGACATTCTCTCGGGATTCTGCAACCGTTGCGTCGCTGCTGACGTTCCGCTGGCTCGCGGCATTTTGTTTATCGACACGCTTGATCCTGTCCACGAGGGTCGCATGTATCGCTGGGGCCTTGGCCCTGACGAACCGTCCTTGGTCGAATATGGCCGCACGAACCCAGATGTGCTTGCCGCATCCGGCTTCAGTCCCCAGGATGTCGAGCTCGCCGAGCGATGGCGACACAGCGCCCATTACAGAATGTTGCAAACCGGCGACTCGCTTTTGCGCCGCCGCCTCAATACCGCGACACAGGACGAGTTCAGTCTGATGCCCGAGTGGTTTGCCGCCGGGCTGACCGATTTCGTCGCGATTATCACCCGCTTCGCCGGTGAAGGATCTATTGGCGACATGGACGGTGTTTACTCATCATGGGGCACCGCCGCACCGGCCGGCTTCAATGACAGCCAAATCGCCGCACTTCAACGGATCGTGCCCGACCTTGCGCTCGCCATCAAATCGGTAGCGCTGGCGCGCATGACCAAAACCCTCATGGAAACCTATCTCGGCCGCGACCCCGGCCAGCGGGTACTCGGCGGACGGATCGTGCGCGGAATTACGGAGCGAATCGACGCCGTCGTTTGGTTCAGCGATTTGCGAGGGTTCACGCGCATTACCGACGCCGCACCGGAACAAGTCATTCCGTTGCTCAACGACTATGCCGATGCGATCGTGTCGGCGATCAACGACCACGGCGGCGATGTGCTCAAGCTGATCGGCGACGGCACGCTTGCCATCTTCACCGCCGAAGACCGAATTCACGCCTGCGGTGCTGCACTCTCTGCTGCGATTGCCGCCCGACAAGGTATTGCCGAACTAAAGAAGCGCAGGGCCGCAGAAGGCAAGCCGGTAACGGACATGTATCTCGGTTTGCATGTTGGCCAGGTCTTTTACGGCAATGTCGGCAGCCGCGAGCGACTCGACTTTACGGTCATCGGCCCCGCTGTGAACGAGGCGAGTCGCATTGCAGCACTTTGCCGCTCCGTCGATCAGCCCATTCTGATTTCGGCAGCGTTCGCCAAGGTCGGGGACATCAAAAGTCGCCTCATTTCGGTCGGGCGGTATGCGCTACGCGGTGTTTCGCACTCGCAGGAGCTGTTTACGCTCGACCCTGCTGCATCATAGTCACCGATAGATTTCGAGCGGTCTCGTTTTTTGCATTGTTGTCCGGAGCCCGTGGTTCAGGCGACCTGCACCCGCAGGCCGGACATGGCGAGCAAGATCAGCGTCGCAATGATTCCAGCCGTGATGGCGCCAGCGATCATAAAGCGATCCGCTATCGCCTTCCTGACGCCGTGCGTCATCATCACGGCACGGCCGCCTGCAGCCAAATGCGAGAGGACAAAGAACACGCCCAGCCAATAATGTGGCAACAAACGAATATTCCACGCGTCCTTGATGAGGCCCGTCGGCGCGCCTGTCGCGAAGTCCCATCCCGTGTCAATGCCGAGATAGGTCCGAGCGTAGATGAATACCGAGTCCATGTGGCCAAGCACGTAAAAGGCGAGATAAACCCCCGATGCGATTTGGAATGAACGAAAACGGTCGGTCGGCAAAACCGTGTACCGCCAGACAAAGTAGAGTCCGGTGCCGATCTGGAAAAATAGAAGCGCCACGAGGATCGGCTGCAGAAGTTCGGTTCGATAAACGTGGCGGAAAACCTTCATCACCGAGTCATAGGTACTCGGACCAATGAGCCCCGTCAGATGGTTGGCGATGTGAAGGGCAAGGAAAATTGCGATGATGGCGACAGCCGATATTCCGTGCGCGACCCGCAGCTGTGCGGGAACGGGAAGCGGCTTCGCTGCGACGAGCGTTTCGTTGTCAGCGCGCCACAGCATTGCAAGGACGACGGCCCAGCACACGACCCAAAACCACGTGTCGGGGACTGGATCATGCAGCATGTATAAAACAACGCCGATGAAGGTGAATAATGTCGGTGCCGCGACGGCGAGTAGGGCCGCGCGTTTGGCGCGCAATTGTGCCGCGGTCGGCCGGTCGATCTCCGAGAACGACATCATCGCCAAAAGTGCTATCAGCGGAATGACGAAGGCGAGGGATAAACAAATCGCTGCGGTCAACCAAGGCAGGAGACCGGCAGCCGACCCATTCCCGGCAATGTTTGTGACACTGGCGTTGAAGCCCTTAAGGACGAACGGGTAAAGCAACGCGCCGGCAGCGGGCGTGAGCATGGGGATACGGGCCTTCACGCCGTATGTACCCTGTGTTCCGCTCTCTGTGACGATCGACATAGATCCCCCTTAACTCCGCTGACGCAGCGGGTCCTAGATCGCGAGGACAAGTATCTCGCCGGGCCTAAAATTCCGCGGCCAATGTCGCTCTCTAGCCTTCATCTTCGCGAGCGAGCCCTTGTGCAACGGCCAACAATTTCCCCCAATCCCGATCTCTACCCGACCTTTCAAAAAAGAGAGGACGGTCGGTTTCAAGGCTCGATGTTCGGCACAGGACAATCGCGAAGACACAGGCCGGCGCGCTCTTCGCCAGTTATGCTCGCGTGCCTCGCGTCTTTAGGAACGGACCGCCCGAATTCGCATCCCCATGCATCGGACCGTTTCGTCGGATCACGCCACGGCGACGGATCGGTCGAGAGAACGAACGCCACGGCGATATCCCCTTGCTTACTGCTGGCTTCCAGAACCCCCGACGGCGCTTGCATCCACGAGCGATTGATCCTAACGCCGCAGATAGCGTACGTTTAGATGATAATTCGTCCATTCACTAATAACTAAAGGTCACGAAAGGTAGGGCATGGAAAACCTGGCCGGGATCGCAGCCTTCGTCAAAGTGGCCTCAACCGGTAGCTTTGCCAAGGCCGCCGCAGCCTTGGGTATTTCGGCGTCGGCCGTGAGCAAGAATGTCCGACGTCTTGAGTCATCACTTGCTGTCCGACTCCTCAATCGCACGACGCGAAGTGTGGCGCTGACC
>DASPOR010000017.1 GCA_035625915.1 Alphaproteobacteria bacterium
GTATATTCGGCATAACTGCCATCGAAGTGCCGCCCCATTCCGCCCATCGCGGTCGCGACAATATCGCCTTTTTTAAAATTGGTCCCCGGCGCGTCTGCCACGAGACCGACCGCTTCGATCCCCAAGATTCGCGGGAACTCGACGCATGGGGAGAGCCCCTGCCGAGTAAACATTTCCGATCGATTCAGGCCGAACGCCCTTACGTGAATCAGGACGTCGCCTTGTCTCGGCGCGGGAATGGGTCGATTCTCGAGCTTAAGGACACCCGGACCGCCGGCATTATGAACGACCGCCGCCTTCATCGTCGTCATCGCATCCCTGCTCGGGCTAGCAGTTTGCGGCCGTGCAGACGAACGTTTGCCGCACTCCGCGTGGCACCCAATCGAGCCGCACGTCCGCGCGGTGCGAGCTTGGCGTCGATGCTTCCGCCCCGCGACCCGTTCATCGCAAACACCAGAAAGCCCCCCGCCATCGTCATGTTCTTGAAAAAATTCATGAGCTGATCGAGGTCGGAAAACTTCGCGTGGAAGATGAGGGCTGTGATCACGCACCATCCCGCCAAGAGCAACGAGATTGGGCGGATATAATAACCAACGAGGAGCAACACCCCAGCCGCATATTCCCAGGCGGCCGCGGGCCAGACCAGCATCTCCGGCACGCCATATGCTTGCATGTAGGCTTGAATCCCGCTCGTTTCGGTCACCTTGATCGTCGCAGACATTAAAAACAGCAGCGCCATGAGAAGGCGAGCCGGCGCCTCAATCAGTTTATACTCCACCTTCATCACCACTCCTTAGCCGACCATCTATGTATTATCCACTCGACACACTGTATTTTTTGCTCGGCGTATCCACATTCATGGCAATAAACGTAATTTCGGCGCGCGCGTCTTGGCACGGTGCTGTCATTGTCAATCGATTGTGCTCGCCCGATTAGTGGGGGAAAATGGGAATCGGTTTCTCGGTTGTGGAATAATGTCTCACCTGACGCGGCACCAAGCCACGACGCTGGGCTGTCGGCAGGCATTGGCGGCGTCGACCGTTGCTTTCAGCCGATCCTCTGCCGAAGGCCGGGTCCCTGCGTGACCGGTCGCTTTGTGCTATGGCGAGGAAGTGTCGCCGAGGCCGGCTGGCGCTGGCGGCTGCGAGAGATCGAAGCCTAGTTTCGCCGCGGCGCGCGTCGTGGCCCCACCCGCCGATGCGTCGCCCACAACAGTTACGGTCGGGTAAGCGAATTGAATACCTTCCTTTTCAAATGCGCTTTTGATGAGCGCATAGGCATGGTGCCTTATCGAGGACTGGTTACCCGGGCGAGTCGTCATCTTGAGGCTCACTCGGATCGCAAAATCGCCGAACTCCTCCACGCCCTGCATCTTCAACGTTTCCAAGATTTGCGGCGCGAACTCTGGATCCTCCTCGAGCGCAGCGCCGATCTCTTTGACAATCCGCTTCACGGTCGCCAAGTCGGTGTCATAGGTGACCCCAATTGAAATCTTTTCGACGACCCAGTCGCGCGAGTAATTGGTGATCGTGGAAAGCGCGCTGAAGGGAACTGTGTGTAGCGCCCCTCGATTGTGGCGCAATTTGAGCGATCGCAATGAGAACGCTTCCACCGTACCCTTGATGTGACCGCACTCGACATATTCGCCTACCCGGAATGCGTCATCGAAGAGAAAGAATACGCCGGAAATGACGTCTTTCACTAGCGACTGCGCGCCAAAGCCGACGGCAATGCCGAAGATTCCCGCTCCCGCGACAAGCGGTCCGACCGCAACGCCCACGGTCGAGAGTGCTGTGAGACTGGCCACCGCAACGATCGTGACCAGCAGTAAGTGCCGGAGAACCGGCAGAAGCGTAAGTACGCGCTGACGGTTGCGCGCCTCCGCCTCTGAACCGATCTCGCCGTCCGACGCTCTCTCGCTGAGGCGACGATCGATCCAGATACGTGCCATCTGCCAAATGAAATCGGCAACCAGCACGATGATGATGACGTCCAGCAGAGCGCGGGCAGTGCGCATTGCAACGGTGTCATTCGCCGCGAGGGCCGTCAGGTCCAGATCTAGAATGTGCGCCACGACAATGGCTCCACCCGCAATCAGCATAATGCGAAGGCCACGATGAAAGGCCACGACCGCAAACGGACGGCGAACGCGACCCGCCGCCTCCGCATCCGATGTTCGAAGTAACTGCTCGACGACAAGCCGTAGCCCAAAACTCGCCAGGAAAACGAGCAGGAGAACAATCCCGATATCGAAAGGCGCCGTCTCTCCGGTGAACACCGTAAGCCAGACGCCGACGAGATAGACGCTGATCAACCATGTCCAGCCGTCGCGGGCGCGCTGGGTCGGAAAGCTGCCGTCGAAAGACGGGCGTCGCCACAATGCCGCGAGAGCGAGACTCAGGAGCAGGATGCTAAGGATGCTGCCGACGACCGTTCGGCTGTCCAAATTGGCACCGAGGGAGGGCACCAACCGGAACGTACCCTTGGCGAAATAAAACGTCCCGACAAGCACCGCAGACCACACGAACCAGTACCGAGCCGTTCGGGTCGACATCGGCAAGATGCGGAAGCGCTCAGCCCCCGGCGCCAAGATGATTCGGCCTCCCACGATCGTCAGTCGTACGGCAAGAATCACGATAAGGTAGGTGAGCATGATTTGCTGGAGCAGCGGCGGCCAATCGAACGCGAGGAAGGCGCCGACGCTGCCGAGGGTGAAGACGCCGATGAGGCCGACCCCATAAAGTGTCCGCCAACAAATGGCACGCAGCCGATCCTCAACCGTCTCGACGGGAAGGACCGTAATTCGGTTCCGTATCCCGGCCGTTCCTCGTCGGAATAAAAGCTCGGCCAAAGTGCCGAGCAAAGCGAACGCGGCGAGCGGGCCGAACAGCGCGAGAAAGCCGTATTGCCGAAATTCCTGCGTCAATGTCATCCAGATGATCCCGAGCTGCTCGGGAAGGTGCGGTATGGCGTCCGCGAGACGTCGCAGGAGAGCCCGCGCGGTGTCGAGATATTTTCCCATCGCCTGGGAGGCACTCACGGATTCGGGCTGCGATAGCATTGCAGTCGAATTCGCGTTCGCCTTCAGCCAAGCCTGGATATCCGGTTTCCCGAGAAGTTCGGCGAGCGCACGCAGATCCTCTTGTGCAGGTCTCGTGGGCGGGGGCGCCGCCGTTGCTTGCGCATGCGCCGATGTCAAGCCGTCGTGAACGATTGCCGCAAGGATGAGAAGAAACAAAAACGCGGTAAATTTTCCCCTCGCGCCAGCCCGCGTCGTTGCCCTTGGCGCTCGCCGCCCTCTAATTCCCTTCAAATCCGCCCCCGACCGCCGCAACACCCTCCGTTATCTGCAAGGAGTCGACCCTACCATGCAGTTCCAATGGATTGATACCGTTGCCGTGCGTGATGAGGCCGCCGGCAACCGCTATCTTCCGTGCGGAGCCGCCCGGCTTGATGCTGAGCGCGATGGCAGAGAGCTTTACGACGACGCCCTTGACCAGCGAGTCGCCCGTACCTCCATAGGTTTCGATACCTCGGCGCACCGTGAGCTGGCCGATGGGTTGACTGATTTGAATACCGACTGCCCCATCAGCGTGCGTAACGATGCGCTCGAACTCCGCAGTATTTGCAGTGCCGGCATAGACATTGAAGCCACGCGATCCCTGACCGAATGTTTCGATCGGCGCATTGATCTGAAGGAGATCCACCGTGCCGAAATTGACGAATCCGATGCCGCTTGGGCCGTAAGACGTGATCTTCTCCTCGGCGATCCAGCGACCGACCGCACCCCAGTTATCCAGAACCATGTCGTTTGGCCCATAAGTCGTGATTGGGCCCAAGTTGCGCACGCTGTACACGAATGTGCCGGAAACGACGAACACGCCGCCGGCGATGCGATCCGGCGTGCCTGGCGCGATCCCGCCATTGCTGTAAACCGCTCCGGTCTCCAGCCGGCGGACGATCAGCCGGCCTCCCGTATCGCTCCCGCCGCTCACGAAAATGCCGCTCCCGCGCACGGGGGCGCCGGCACGGCCAGCCGACAAGCCGGTGACGTCCGCCGTTATTGTAACGGCACGGTCGACTTGCTGGTTCCACAGCGTGAAGGCACCGGGTATGACCTCGACGCCATAGCCCTTGGGGCGCGCTTCATAGCCGCGCGCATCGGCGGACACGATGTCCATGTTCTCGACCTCGACATGGCCGTTCTGTACCCGATCACGCGCCAGGAATTGCACGACCCCTTCGATACGGAGATTTCGCAACAGAAGCCGGCCGAGACGTTCGATGCTGGTATCGTTGAAGAGTGCTCGCCGATCGAGATCGGTGTTCAATTCGAGGCCCTCGACTTGATTATCGGCTGAGAGCTGAAGGCCGTCCTGGCCCGCGGCAAACCGCAGGGACGCTTTT
>DASPOR010000018.1 GCA_035625915.1 Alphaproteobacteria bacterium
CCGCGATCGAAGTGAAGCCACTCAGGGCCGCGAAGACGACCATCCAACGCATCGGCCTACCATATCCGGCCGCCCGAGCTGCGGCAATTAGGCGCGCTGGATTTTGGCGAATCACGCGTATAAGGGCCAAACCTCCTCGAACGGGCCGGGCTCACCATGAAGCACAATTGGACGTCATACCTACCGCTCGCCTTCATCGTCGTGACGATTCTCGGCCTCATGGCCGTGGGACTCGCCTACTCCTGACGCCCGCCCCTAAAGTGCTGCGGCCGCGGCTGGGCCGCAGGATCGCTTGACACGCCTGGGCCCCTTCCCCGCAAGCTATTCATTTCATCCGGTCGATCGTGAGTCGTGGCGCACCATGCCTCGGCCGGAAGGGGAGGGTATCGGATTTGCGGGTGCGGTTTCTCGGCAGCGGTGACGCGTTCGGCAGCGGCGGGCGTTTCAATACGTGCATCATGCTCGATTCGGAGGAGGGGGGATATCTGGTCGATTGCGGTGCGACCTCCCTCGTCGCCATGCGCCGCTTCGGCGTCGATCCCAATCGCATCCGCGCGGTTTTCATCAGCCATCTTCACGGCGATCACTTCGGCGGCTTGCCGTTCCTCATTCTGGATGGCCAGCTCGTCAGCCGACGCGTAGCCCCCCTTACGGTCGCCGGGCCGCCGGGCCTCGGTAATCGGATAAAGGCCGCATTGGAGGTGTTTTTTCCGGGTTCATCGAAGGTCAACCGCCAATTCCCGGTCGAAGTCATCGAGCTGACGCCGGGAGCGAGGGCGCTCGTGGCCGGCATCGCGGTCACCCCATACGAGGTCAGGCACCCGAGCGGGGCGACACCCTTCGCCCTTCGCCTCGAGCTCGGTGGGAGGATCGTCACCTACACCGGCGACACGGAATGGACCGACGCACTCATCCCGGCGGCGCGCGGGGCCGATCTTTTGATTGCGGAGGCGTATTTCTTTGAAAAGCCGGTCAAGTTCCATTTGAGCTACGCCGACATCCGTGACCGTGTTGGCGAGCTTGCCGCGAAGCGCATCATCCTCACCCATGCGAGTGCGGATATGCTCGCAAGGTCGGACGAAGTGCGGCACGAAATGGCCGAGGACGGCAAGGCGGTCGAGATTTGAAAGCCGATCTTGAGGACCGGCTGGACCGTAGCTCGCGAAGCGAGCGAAGGCTGGTGGGCCCGGGTAGACTCGAACTACCGACCTCCCGCTTATCAGGCGAGCGCTCTAACCAGGCTGAGCTACGGGCCCCTTCGAAAGGGCTGTTGCTAGACCAAGGACGGCTAGAGTGTCAAGCAATCCGCTACTGCCCATGGCGGGCGCGTCCCCGACGCTTTGGCCCCGGGGACGCGCATGTTCGCTTAATACACCATTACTCCGTCGGGTTGAGCGCTCTTCAGCCGTGCCGGTCTCGATGCAGGTCGCGCAGGTCATGGCGCAGATCGACGCGATCATGGTGGATATCACGCCGGTCGAAACGAATATCTCGGCTGTCGTGTCGAATGTCGGTTATCTCGCGCCGTGCCGCACCATAGCGATCGTGCGAAACGTCGAAGCGCAGATCGCGGCGGTCGCCGCGGAGGTCGGCGCGATCATGGCGCAAATCGGCGCGGTCGTGACCGAGATCGACGCGGTCGTGATGAATGTCCCGGCGATCCTGCCGGATGTCGTTGGCCATCGCCGGTGCGGCGAGTGCAAACGTCGTCGCGAGTGCTGCTGTTGCCGCGAGTGCGCGGAAGGCGAGTGCAAGATTACGGGTCATGATAGGTCTCCAAAGGAAGCCGTGTTGTTCAATACGCCACGTAAGAGGCGCTGGATCACCTCACCGCCGATCAGCGCCAGCCGTAGTAGTAGTGGTAGTGTGGCGGTGGCGCGTAGAGCGGCTCCACGACGCAGCCGGAAACGGCTGCGAGCAGAACGAGCGAGCCGACGATCCGCGCCAAGGTCGAAGTGCGCTTCAGCGATGAAGGGGTCGTCATTGTCCTCTCCGTACACGGGACCTTGCTTCGATTTCGGGAGGTCAACCTCCACCCGATGGACGCTCGGCTCGTCGCGCGGTCCCGATCGTGAGCAGCCGGAACGTCCTAAATCGATATACGCAAGATCGGAGAAAACAGAACGGTACCGTAGCGTTTTTTCAAGAATATTTCCCATGCTATTGCTAAAAAACGATTTTTCGCCTCTGCTGTGAGGCCCGACGATATTTTGAGCGTCGGCCGCTACCGCATTTTGCCAGCCCTCATGGCGAACGGGACGGGCCGATCGTTGTCACTGATTGCCAATCGCACGATGCTGGCAATGCTGGACAGGCTGGTAACCTAGGGCTATGTCAGGCGGTCGAAATCGCGGTTTTCAGGGAATTTCCAAGCCATGACGGGGCCGAATAGCGCTCAAGCCTCCAAGAAGCCGTATCCGGAGGTCGATTCCAACCCCAACCTCCCGATGCTCGAGGAAGAGATTCTCGCGTTTTGGAAACGGGAACGCATTTTCGAGCGCTCGATCGAACTGCGGCCTGCCAAGGTCGGTCGAAACACGAACGACTTCGTGTTCTACGACGGCCCTCCCTTCGCAAACGGTTTGCCCCACTACGGCCATCTCGTGACCGGGTTCGTGAAGGACATCGTGCCGCGCTACCAGACCATGCGCGGACATAGGGTTGAGCGCCGTTTCGGCTGGGACTGCCACGGCCTGCCGGCGGAGCTGCAATCGGAGAAGGAGCTTGGTATTTCCGGCCGCCCGGCGATCCTCCAATACGGAATCGCGCGTTTCAACGACCATTGCCGGAAATCGGTGCTTCAGTTCACTGAGGAGTGGCAGAGGTATGTCACGCGGCAAGCGCGCTGGGTCGATTTCGAGCATGACTACAAGACGCTCGATCTCACCTACATGGAAAGCGTCATGTGGGCGATCAAGACGCTTTGGGAGAAGGGCCTGATCTACGAGGGCCACCGCGTCGTCGCCTATTCCTGGGCGATCCAGTCCCCGCTCTCGAATTTCGAGACGCGCATGGACAATTCCTATCGCGAGCGGCAAGACCCGGCGGTCACCGTCGCCTTTACCCTCGATCCCCTGCCGGGCGAGGACAAGACGACGAAGGTGCTGGCCTGGACGACGACGCCCTGGACGCTTCCCTCCAATCTGGCGCTTGCGGTTGGTGCCGATATCGATTACGCGGTTTTCGAAGAGGGCGACGTTCGTTATTTGATCGGTGCTGCGGCCGTCGAGAAGTACGAGAAGCAGCTCGCGAATGCGGTGCGCGTGGGCACGATCAAGGGTCGCGAACTCGTGGGGCGAACCTACCGCCCGCTCTTTCCGTTCTTCGCGTCGACTCCCAACGCGTTCCGCGTTTTTGCGGGCGATTTCGTGAGCGTGGAGGATGGGACCGGGGTCGTGCACATGGCGCCCGGCTTCGGCGAGGACGATTTGGCGCTATGCCAGGCGAATGGCATCCCGGTGGTGGTACCGGTCGATGCGACCGGAAAATTTACGAGCGAAGTTCCGCCCTACCAGGGCCAGCTCGTTTTCGACGCCAACAAGCAGATCATCCAGGACTTGAAGAAGATGGGTGTTCTGGTCCGCCACGACACAATCGTGCACAACTATCCCCACTGCTATCGCACGGACACCCCGCTCATCTACCGGGCGATCAATGCGTGGTTTCTCAAGGTGACCGAGTTCCGCGATCGGATGGTGGAGCTCAACAAGGGAATCAGTTGGATTCCGAGTCACATCCGCGACGGGTTGTTCGGCAACTGGCTCGAGAATGCGCGCGACTGGAACATCAGCCGCAATCGCTTCTGGGGCGCCCCGATCCCGGTTTGGAAGAGCGACGATCCTCGATATCCGCGCATGGACGTCTACGGCTCGCTCGACGAGATCGAACGGGATTTCGGCGTCCGCCCTACCGATCTCCACCGCCCGGGGATCGATGCGCTGGTGCGCCCCAACCCGGACGACCCGACCGGCAAGAGCATGATGCGCAGGGTCGAAGACGTTCTCGATTGCTGGTTCGAGTCGGGCTCGATGCCATTCGCCCAGGTCCACTATCCCTTCGAGAACAAGGAATGGTTCGAGAGCCATTTCCCCGGCGATTTCATCGTCGAATATGTCGGGCAGACGAGGGGTTGGTTCTACACCCTCATGGTGCTTTCGACGGCCCTCTTCGACCGCGCGCCATTCCGCACTTGCGTGTGCCATGGCGTCGTGCTCGACGAAAATCGCCAGAAGCTCTCGAAGCGGCTGCGGAATTACCCGGACCCGATCGACGTCTTCAATACCCACGGCGCTGACGCGCTTCGCTGGTACATGGTGTCCTCGCCACTCCTCGCAGGCGGGGACCTCGCGATGCCGAAGGATGGCCGCGCCATCGGCGAGGTGCAGCGCCAGGTCCTCAAACCGATCTGGAACGCATATTATTTCTTCTCGCTCTATGCGAATGCCGACGGCATCAAGGCGGAGGCGAGGACCGACGCGCAAGGTGTCCTCGATCGCTACATCCTCGCGAAGACGAGAGTCCTCGTCGAAGATATGCAGCGCCGAATGGACACTTACGACATTCCCGGCGCTTGCGAGCTCGTCACCCGCTTCATCGACGCGCTCAATAACTGGTATATCCGCCGAAGCCGGGAGCGTTTTTGGCGTGGCGAGAAGGATCGCGACAAGATCGAGGCCTACAATACGCTCTACGCCGTCCTGACGGCACTCGTGCGGGCGCTGGCGCCGCTCGTCCCCTATTTGAGCGAAGCGATTTATCGCGGCCTCACCGGCGAGACCAGCGTGCATTTGGCCGATTGGCCCGACGTCAGCCGTTTTCCGGCGGAGCGCGAGCTGGTCGAGACGATGGACACTGTGCGCGAAATCTGCTCGGCCGCCCTCTCGATCCGCGAGGCCAACAATCTCCGGGTCCGACTGCCGCTTTCGGAGCTGGTCGTGGCAATGCCAAAGGTCGATCGGCTCACGCCTTACCGCTACCTGATCGAGGACGAGGTCAACGTCAAGAAGGCTGAATTCTCCGCCGATCTTTCGAAGTTCGGCACGCTCGAGCTCCACGTCAATCCGAGGATTGGGGCGCGCATCGGCAAGGCAATGAAGGATGTGCTGGCGGCGGCGAAATCGGGTGCCTGGGCGCAGAATCCGGATGGCACCGTCACCGTGGCGGATCGGGTTTTGTCGGGGGATGACTTTGCACTTCGCCTGCGCGTTCCCGAGGGGCTCGCGGCACAGTCGTTGCGCGGGGAGGGTGCGGTGATCCTCAACGTCACCGTAACCCAGCCGCTCAAGGATGAAGGGTTGGCCCGCGATCTCGTCCGGCTCATTCAGATGACGCGCAAGGAAGCCGGCCTTCACATCTCCGACCGGATCGAGCTCGGCATAGCGCTGCCGCCGGAGTTCGCGGCCGCCATCGAACATCACCGCAAATTCATTTGCGAGGAAACCCTGGCACTCGCGCTAAAACCCGCGATCGATGGGGAAGGTGATTTCCGTTTGGAGCATGAGCTCGACGGGAAGGCGGTCACGATCGGATTGCGCCGGGTTGCGGCCTGATCGGAATTGAAGTTCCTGATCGCGGATGCCACCGAAATGCCAGGAACTTCAAATCCACTACACTAGGCGTTATCGGCGGCCGCGCGCACGAGCTTCAGGAGCAGCTCCCGCATGGGCGTGTTGCCGATTCGGGCATAGGCGCGCGCGAGCTCGAGGGTTTCACGCTTGAACCAGACGCGCTCTTCCACCGGATTTTTTCGCGCTTTTCGCCGCTCGGTACCCAACCCTTCGAAAAAATAGCCCGGCGGAACGGCCAGCACCTGCGCAAACTGAAATAGCCGGCTCGCGCCAATTCGGTTCGATCCGCGTTCGTATTTCTGCACCTGCTGGAAGGTGATATTCACGGAATTTGCAAGCTCGGTCTGGCTCATACCAAGCATCGTGCGTCGCACTCGAAGCCGCCGGCCCACGTGCCTGTCGACGCTTGTGGCCTTTTTGCGTTCCTTGAGGTCGATGCCGCGAGGCATGGGCCTTCTCCCCAGGTTCTTTGGCCGGCCGCGTGCATTGCGCCTGCGCGTAAGAATGCCGACAGGTCTTATATTAGTGCTTTTTTGTTTTTATCGCTATTGTAGCGAGAGTGAAGGATGCGAGCGACGGGAGGTCGGTTTTGATCGATGGTGGAACGCAGGTCTCGGGTCGGTGGCAACCGAGATGTGGGATCCGCCGCGCCGATGAAGAGGGCGTGCTCCATCATGCATCTTTACTTCTTGGCTCACTCGGTTCATCAAGGTGAGGATACGGGCGAAAGCATGCGTACCGTGGTCTCCGTGACAATTCAGGGAGTGCACTGATATGGCGAAAACCGCTTCGAGGAAAAAGAAGCCGGCCAGGGGCAAGGCTTCAAAGACCACCAAGGCGAAGAAGCCAGCTCGCAAGATGACCGCACGTAAATCGACCGCCAGGAAATCGATGGCCCGCAAGCCGGCGGCAAAGAAGGCGAAGAAGACAGGCGTTAGGGCCAAATCGGCGAAGCGCAAGAGCGCCCCAAAGAAAGTCGTGGCAAAGAAGGCGGCCCCCAAGAAGACGGCCGCCAAGAAGGTCAGTCCGGTTGTAAAGCCCGCAGCACCGGCGAGGGCGGCAGTGACCGCACCGGCACCCGCGGCTCCACCTCGCCCGGCGCCAAGCACCTCGTTCGGGTCGAGCCCAGCGCCGCGTCCGGCACCGGCGTCACCCGCGCCAGCGGCCCATCAACCGGCAAGCCCACCCCACAGCACGCCAGCATCCGGCCCGGGATCGACAAGCGGTGGCTCGTCACCGGGGGCAGGGTCGGCGTCGAGCACGGGGCCTGCTCCATGGCCAGGCTTCACGCGCAGCTAGTGCGGCGAATTTCGGATACAAAGCCGCTCGAGCAATACGTTGAATTTAATGTGGTCTTCGGATTTGAAGTTCCTAGACGGATACTAGGAACTTCAAATCCACCGCACTAGTGCGAGTGTCGCGGCACCCCTTTGGTTTCGGCGATGCGTTGGTATTCGACTGCGAAGTCCAGGCACATTCCGGTCTGAAGCTGGCCGACCGACTTGCGGAAAAACTCTTGCCAGGGCGTTTGGTTGTCGAGGACCGGCGGCTTGAACGCCTTTCTCCGGCGCGCCAATTCGTCATCGGAGATCAGCATATCGGCACGCCGCTTTTTGAGGTCGATGCGTACTTTGTCGCCGGTCTGAAGCAGCGCCAACCCGCCGCCTATGGCCGCCTCGGGGGAGGCATTGAGGATCGAGGGACTGTGAGATGTGCCGCTTTGGCGTCCGTCGCCGACGCACGGAAGCATGGTCACGCCCTCTTTGACGAGACGATCCGGCGGTAGCATGTTGACGACCTCGGCCGCACCGGGATAGCCGATGGGTCCGCAATAGCGCACGAAAAGGATCGCGTTCTCGTCGATCGGCAAGGCAGGATCGTTCACGCGGGCGTGATAGTCCTCCGGCCCGTCGAAGACGATTGCGACACCTTCGAAAGCGCCTTCGTCTCCCCGGCGCTCGAGGAAGCGCTTGCGGAATGCGGGTGCGATCACGCTTGTCTTCATGATCGCCGACTCGAAAAGATTGCCTTTGAGGACGACGAAACCGGCTTTGTCCTTGAGCGGCTCACGGTAGGGTCGGATCACGTCCCGGTCGCCGGCCGCGGCGTTCTTGACGTTTTCGCCCATTCCCTTCCCGGTGACTGTCAATGCGTCGGCGTGAAGCTTGCCCGCTTCCAGGAGTTCGCGCATTACCGCGGGCACGCCGCCGGCGCGGTGAAACCCCTCCCCGAGGTGCTTTCCCGCCGGCATCATATTGACGAGGAGCGGGATGTCGTAGCCGATCCGGTCCCAGTCCTCGACCTTGAGATCGACGCCCATGTGGCGCGCGACCGCATTGATGTGGGGAGGGCAATTAGTCGAGGCGCCAAGGGCGGAGGCGGCAACGATGGCGTTCTCGAATGCCTTCCGCGTCAATATCTTCGACGGCCGCAGATCCTCATGCACCATGCCGACAACGCGCTTGCCTGTCTCGTAGGCCATTTGGCCGCGTTCGCGATAGGGTGCTGGGATCGCCGAGCATCCGGGGAGCGACATGCCAAGTGCTTCGGCGAGCGCATTCATTGAGCTTGCCGTACCCATTGTGTTGCAGTGGCCGATGCTGGTCGCGGACGCGGCGACTTTTTCGATGAATTCCTCGTAGTCGATCTTGCCTGCGGCAAGTTCCGCCCGCGCGTTCCACACGACCATGCCGGAGCCGACAAGCTCGCCCTTGTAATAGCCATCGAGCATCGGCCCGCCCGAACTGACGATCGCCGGAATATCGACGGTCGCTGCCGCCATGAGGCACGCGGGCGTCGTCTTGTCGCACCCGGTCGTCAGCACCACGCCATCGATCGGGTAGCCATAAAGGACCTCGACGAGGGAAAGATACGCGAGGTTGCGGTCGAGAGACGCCGTCGGCCGTTTGCCCGTCTCCTGTATGGGGTGGCAGGGAAACTCGATGGGAATGCCGCCTGCATCACGCACACCGGCGCGCACGCGCTCAGCCAAGGCGATATGGTGACGATTGCAGGGCGAGAGGTCGCTACCCGTCTGCGCTATGCCGATGATGGGACGGCCGGAGCGCAACTCTTTCGGCGTCAAGCCGAAGTTGAGATAGCGTTCGATATAAAGCGCCGTCATTCCAGGGTTGTGAACATCGTCGAACCATTCCTGGCTTCGCAATCGGCTCTTCGAAGGCCCATCGGACATTGCTTTCCCCTTCCTCCCCTCGTCCTCCTCGTTCGGCCGCGGCGGAAATGAAAGTGCGCTCAGCGGCGGGTGCAACCCTAACACCTGATGCGCGCGAGGTGAAGCGAAGCCGACGGGAATCAACTGACATCGCGCCGTCCCCAATTAGGAAACATCGTCGGCTTGTCGATTGGCTTGCGCGATACTATTTCAAATGCCTCACGTCATCACCTCTCGCGCCACTTTCCATCAGCAAAGCGCCCTGGATCCCTAATCGCAGCAAGATTCAGTGAAATTTTTGGCACTGCAATTCCGTCTATAGCGTGCCAGGCGTTGACATTGGGGGCGTCGCCTCCAGGAGGGACCATGATTCCCGATAAGGCATATCTTGCTCATGAAAGGCACAATTCGGATTGGGCCGAACGGTTCGTCAAGGTGCGGAACGCGACGGACGCTCTCGCGAGAAATCTGCTGCCGGAAGATCAGACGATTCAGTCGATGCCGGATGTCAGTCCAACGAAGTGGCATCGGGCTCACGTCACCTGGTTCTTCGAAACCTTTCTCCTCGTTCCCCATCTGCCGTCGTACCGGATTTTTGCGCCCGAGTTCGGCTACATCTTCAATTCCTACTACCAGGCCGTCGGTCCGCGGCATCCTCGACCGCAGCGCGGCCTGCTGTCGCGACCGAGTGTCGCCGAAATCACTTCCTATCGAAATTACGTGACCGAGGCGATGCTTCGGTTGATCGACGAAGCGGGGGAGGAGGCTTGCGAGACGCTCATGCCGCTCCTCGAGCTTGGCATCAACCACGAGGAGCAGCACCAAGAGCTTATCCTCATGGACATCAAGCACGTGTTCTCGGTCAACCCGCTACGGCCGGCCTACGCTGAAGGCCACGCGTCGCCGGGCGTCGAAATCAAGACAATCGCACTCGACTGGCAAGAGTTCCCGGGTGGGATTGCCGAAATCGGCCATAGAGGGCGCGGCAGCTTCGCATTCGACAACGAAACGCCCCGACACAAGGTCTGGCTCGAACCCTATCGGCTGGCCTGTCGCCTCGTGACGTGCGGCGAATACCTCGCCTTTATCGAGGACGGCGGCTATTGCCGTCCCGAGCTTTGGCTATCCGACGGTTGGGCTTCGGTCGAGGCACAAGGATGGCAAGCGCCACTTTATTGGGAGCGTGGGGGCGACGGTCAATGGTCGGTCTTCACGCTCACGGGATTGGGGCCGCTGGCTTTGGCGGAACCGGTCTGCCACGTGAGCTATTACGAAGCCGACGCATATGCGCGCTGGGCCGGCAAACGTCTCCCGACCGAATCGGAATGGGAACAGGCGGCTCTCGCAGCCGACGGCGGCACAAAGCACGGCATGCTTCACCCACAACCGGTGCTAAGCAGACGCGCCGGGCTCAGCCAAATGTTCGGCGAGGTGTGGCAGTGGACCTCGAGTTCCTATTCGCCCTATCCGGGATTTCGCGCGCCTGCCGGAGCGATCGGCGAATACAACGGCAAGTTCATGAGCGGGCAAATGGCGCTTCGCGGTAGCGCGGCCGTGACCCCACCCGGCCATTCGCGCGCCAGCTATCGAAATTTCTTCCCGCCCATGGCCCGCTGGGCGTTCAGCGGAATCCGGCTTGCAGAGGACATGTAATGCCCAAAGACAATCGTGCTCGGTTTCTCGATCTCGCACCCGTCGAGGAGAGTTTCCGCGACGCCGTCCTTTCCGGTCTCTCGCGTCGAGAAAAGGCGATTCCGTGCAAGTTTCTCTACGACGAGCGCGGCTCGGCCCTCTTCGATGCGATCTGCGAGTTGCCGGAATACTATCTGACTCGCACGGAAACACACATTCTCGGAAAATTCGCCGGTGAGATCGCCGCACGGATCGGGCGGCGCTGTCAGCTCCTCGAATTTGGCAGCGGTGCGAGCCGCAAGGTGCGCCTCTTGCTGGCGGCTCTCGAGGATCCCGGCGCCTATTTTGCGATCGATGTCTCGTGCGAGCTTTTGCGGCAGGCAACCGCCAAGATTGCAAAAGACTTTCCGACCCTCGAGACGCTTGGCGTTTGCGCGGATTTCATCGAGCCAACTCGATTACCGCCACTGCCATTCGAGGCAAACGGCAAGCGCGTGATCTTCTTTCCGGGCTCGACCATCGGCAATCTTACGCCCGAGGACGCGATGAGGTTCCTCCGCGGCTGCCGGCGCATCGTGAGAGCGGGGGACGGGATGCTCGTCGGCGTCGATCTCAAGAAAGACACAATCCTGCTCGAGCGCGCCTACAACGATTCATCCGGCGTCACGGCCGCGTTCATCCTCAATCTTCTCACGCGCGCCAATCGCGAGCTCGGGGCGAATTTCCATACCTCGCGCTTTGACTACCAGTCGCACTACAATGACCGAGCCGGCCGCGTCGAGATGTATATCCGCAGCATCGCCGATCAAGTCGTGACCGTTGCCGGCCGACAGATTATCTTCACCGCCGGCGAGCGTATTCACGCCGAGAATTCCTACAAGTACGAGATCGGCGAATTTCAGGCGCTCGCCGCGCGCTCGGGTTTTGGCGCCCAGGCGTGCTGGCGCGACGACGACGACTTCTTCAGCGTGCATTATTTGCGCGCGGAATAGCGGACCCGCCGGCTGCGCGTAGCTTTCGATGCGGGTGTAAGCGTTCGATGTCAGGCGGTCTGCTGCATCCAGACCTGGACGATCGACTTGAGATGACCAACAATCGAATGGAGCACGCGATCGACGGTGGTTCGCACGCCATCGTCGTCGCAGAACTCGACGCCAGCACCTTTGCGGTCCGAGCGCACGATGCGTACGTGAAGTTCGCCGAAGTCGGGCACGTCGAGTCGAAGCAGATCGCCCGTGCGTATATTGGCGAGGAAGACCTCGTCGTCGAAGCGCAAGTAGGCGCCGCCGAGTGACACATTCGGGATGAAGCATGCAATCTTTTCGTTGGACCCGGGTGCGGTCACGAACCCGAACCTTTCGCTATCGAACCGGAAATGCCTTCTGGTGAAATTTATCCCCATTGTATTGCCCTTCGACCCACCGTTACCGTCAGCCATTTACGATCATGCACTCGCCACTCGCGGTTGAAGCTCGCGGCGTCCGATCATGCCGTGCGAAATCTGGCTCAAGAAGTGTTCGAGATCGCCCGGGCAGACTTCCTCACATTCCTCGGCCACGCGCCGAAGCACCGTCTCCGCGTGCTCAAGCGTCCAGGCGCTGAACAGTCCCATCTTGATTGTGTGCTGCGCCCTGACCGCCGCCCGGAATGCCCGCATGAGGGGCGGCGGCAATTGCGCCTTCTCGTAGATCGCTTTGAACCCGAGCGGCCCGGCGTCGTGAATGAGGACTACCGCGCTTTCGATTGGCGTTTCTGCCAAGTGCGCCATCGCCGCCTCGAAGAAGACGCTATCCCCCGCGCATATGGCGCGCATCAGGAGCGTAGGCGTGAGACGCCCCCGCGCGCAAAGGCGTGCGGCGAGATCGCTGGCGGCGATCGAACCGGTGAACGCGTTGACGGTCCTTATAAGCGCACCCTCCTTGGCCTGAAGGGCAAGCTCATCCGCCAGTTCCCGGGGCAGGGCGTGTTTCTCGACAAGGCGCTCGCGCAGGGCAGTGGAGACCGATTGGATGATCCGCTCGGTGACCGACAAGGGAAGGCATGGCCGCTCGACAATCAGGCTTTGAACCTGCTCGCGGCTGCCGAAGCGATCCATGATCTTGTGGAGCGAGCGTTCCGACACCGCCGCACGCTCGTTCGCGAGCAGGATCGTGACCACTTGGTCGTTCTCTGCGGCCACAAGCGCTTCCGATACCTCTTCGCTCACCCCCTCGCGGGCCGCGATGGCCATCTGCTTGGGACCGCTGCCGCCCTCGATCACCCGTAACAGATCGTCGTCCGTCAACGCGGGTGAGTAGCGGATAAAGGGTATGGAAATCGCCTCGACGTCGTCCGAAATCGTGCGGCAGAGAGAGGGCGGGAGGAAACTGCAGCTCAGCACATGGGCCGCAAGCGCGGAACGTACGCCCTGCTCGACGTCCTTTGCCAATTTGACGAGGATTGCGGCGGCGATTTCCCGTTCATGCCAGGTCAAGGCGCCGTTCGAATACGTATTGGCAATGCGTTCCGCCGCCTCCGTTCGCACCTGAGCCGAAGGGTCGTCGGCGATGCGGTCGCGCAGATCGGTCAGCGTCTCAAGGGCAGTGCTGCCTTTGGACACATCTCCGTCCTCGAGCGTTCCGGAAAACGAAGCAAGCTCCACGTAAGTCCAGGTCCCCAATCCCTGCCAATACGAGTAGAAATTCAACTTTGGACCACATGATTGAAGAAATGGTTAACGTGGCTTAATGTGTCGCCCGCCTGCGGTTCCGCGAAATATAGTTTCCGGCGTGGCAACGGGTCGTGGATCCTGGGCGTTTGGCGTGTCGTCAGCTCAATAGAATCGGACGCCAAGCTCAGTATTCTTCCGCCACACCACCTCGCAATTTCGCAGCGCGCTGTACTGTATCTTGAGGACGAATTCCTCGGGACAGATCATGATATCGGCAGGCTTGATGCGCGCCCCGCCCTCGGTCAGGTCGAGCACCAAGCAGTCCATCATGCAGCTGTTGCCGCTATAGATGATCTTGCCGTGCCGCAAGGTTCGTTCGCGTTTTTCGCGCCGGCGTTCGTCGGTTTTCTGTTCCTGGACGACGGAATGACCGGCGTGATCGACAACGTTGAGCTGAAGGGCAATCATCTCCTGGAGAACGGCGTCGGCGATCGTACGAGCCGCCGCCTCTGTGACCAGGGGGCTGCCCCGCTTTATGGCGGCGGCTATGAGACCCGCGAGGGCATGCCTATCCATCGCACGGGAGCCTCGCGAATTTTGCTTTAGCCGCACATGGCTGGAAAACGTCCCTAAATGCCGATCTCGGCGCCCCCAATTGACGCGGCATCGTGGCGGTTCGGGTTAGAGCTGTACGCTCGCTCGCTGGCATTTCCGTTCAAGCGGTCTCCAAAATAACGTCCGAGCGGTTTTGCTCGCGCACGGAGGAATCGTGCGGAGAAAGCTGAACGGACGCCAGAAGTGCCGTGACTTCCCCCCGAGCGGCAATATGCGACATCGTCAATTTGACTTCCGTGCCGGGCTCGCGCAGGTCGAGCACGGTGAGTCCGGAAAGGAAGGCTTCGCGATAGATCACCCTCTCGGCCAACCCGGGTCCGATGGCAAACTCCAATTCCAGCGACAGACGATCCAAAACCTCGGCCATTCTTCGCTTGTTTCGAGAATCGATGTTCGACAGACGATTGCGCAGGACGACCCAGGAGAACGGGTAGCCTGCCCTTTCCATCCGTTGCGCCCTCGCCGCCGCCACCATCTCGGAAAAGCGGTTAGGCCCGACGATCTCGTATGTCTCGGGATGAACGATCGCGAGACCGTCGAGATCCAGGAAGCTATCGTTGATTGGGGTGATCAGGGTATCGCTGAGGGCAAGCGCAAGTCGCGCGCAACCGGGGTCGCCACCTGGCGTGTCGACGACGACATAGTCGTGGGCCTCCGCCAGACGAGTGCGCACGGCAGCGAAATCGATCGAGTCCACGCACTCAGGTACCACGATGTGATTGGCGGGCATCGGCAATGCGACACCGTGGGCCTTGCAGAAGGCGCGGCGATTCTCGAGATAGCGCGTCAATGATCGCTGGCGTGCGTCGAGATCGAGGGTGGCCACCGAATATCCCGACCGCAACAGCGCGATTGCCAGATGCATCGCCAAGGTCGATTTTCCGGAACCACCCTTTTCGTTGCCAACCACCACGACGTGGGCACTCTGGCCCGGTTGCCGACGCGCCAGCGTCGCAGCGGGGGTGGGGCTTGCTTTGGGTTCGATTTCCAGGCTTGGTTGCGGATTTGGTTTCACAGCACTGATTGGACTGGACGCGGTCGCGACCGGATTGAGGGCGGGCGGCGTCGCCGGCGATGTGTCCTTTCGCGACGCTCCGGTCTTCAGCCGGGCCTGGCGTCGGCGGATCGAGATCCTCGCGGCAAGGAATTCCGCGAGATGCCATCGCCACTCGGCGTCGAGGATGAATTTCAGGCCGACGTTGTTTCCTCGCGAATAGACGACAGTTGCGGCAAAGTCGCCAAGGATTGGAACCTTGATCTCGAGCGTTTCTCCGGCCTTCGGGGGATTAGCGATTGCGACCAGCGCACCGCCGCCGGAAATATCCTTGAGGGTGCAGGCACTTTCCACACCGTTCAAGACAATCGTGGCCGGCCATGCGACCTGCCAGCGGGGAAACTCGCGCCGCTCCGCGAGAGACGCCGATTGGGCCGATGGGGATTTGGCCGAAGCCGATACCGCGTGCAGATGTTTTTCAAGATACGCCCATAGTTCGGATACGATCGGTTTGACGGCATCTTGCGCGTTGCTTTCCGAAGCGCCTCGATCCGTCGCGAGTACGTCGGCGAAGGCGCTTGCGCGCGGCACCGCAACGGGCGCCAATGTACCGTGCTGAACAAGCGCCATGGCGACCGTGGCATTGACGCCTTTGCCCATGCTCGCACCATTGATCACGAACACGGATCGCCGCGCGCTATTCTCGGCAAGCTCGACCGTGGTGCCGATCGATCGCAAACCGTCTTTCGATGCAATGACCGGCATGACGATCAAGTCCGCCGCGGACATTGCGGCTTCGATCGCTCGCGTCGGCAACGCAGGCGCATCGACAATCGCAAAGGCAACGTGTTCCTGGCGCAAGCTGTCCAGATCCTGCACAAGTCGCGATGGGTCGCTCGGAACATAGCGCACGTCGGCGAGCCGGTTGGCGCATGCGAGTTGCTTGAGCGGGCTATCTGTTTCCAAATCGACGAGTGCAATCGGCGCTTGCGCGCACACTTGCGCATGGCGCGCGAGGCAAGCGGCCAGCGTGGTCTTTCCGACGCCTTTGTTCGCCGAAACGAAGGACAAAACAAACATGGTGGCGTCCGCCTAAAAATTACATCGTCGTTTCCGCGCACAAATTGTAATCGCCGTGCACCGTCGATCCGGTATGTCGCGGCGATATCACGCTATAGCCAAGAGTTATTGCCATCCAATTAACGTAAATTCCCCCTCCGCACCCCTGCGAGTCGCCAATATTATTGTGATTTCAGAGCGATATGCTCCTCCGGCGATGGGGGTGTCCGCCTGCGCGGGTGCTGTGTGCGCTGCGTCGACAACTGCGAAGCGAGATGTCATTACCGGATTTGCAGTCGAATTATCCGAGTCGAATTTTGAAATTCCTGCCGTTTCCAAGCGTTGCGACCCGCTCTCGACGGCGTCAAAAAATATTCACCGACCATTAAGAAATCGCGCGTGCTTTGGTGCCGGAATGTTCCGAGTCCGTACGCCGCAGTCCACTTTATGTCACTCGCGCATAGCGCTCCGCCATGCCATAGGTGACATCGACATTGCTAGTCGATCTATTGCGCTGCGGTCGATCCAGAAAAGAGCAAAAGGGCGGCCCGAGTGGAAGGCGGTGTGATGATCTACCGCGTATCGTCGTGGGTCATCTTGAGCGCGGTGTTAGTGGCGCTCCTCAAATTGGTCGGGCTCTAGTCGGAATCCCATCCGGCAGCCGGACATTAAGGGTACGCAGCGGCGTGGCCGGGGGCATGGGCCACCGCCCTTGAGTTGTTCATTCCGTCAGCAACATCGTGTCGAGATCGAGGCCCAGTCGAGGGGCGATCATGGGCTGTTCCGGCCGGTTCGTTCTTGGTGGTTCGAGAAAGCCGATTGCACTCGCCAGCTGAGTCGGAATCGTGTTTGCGCCGGGTGTCGGAAGGGCCGCGACGGCGGGAAGCGTTTGAGCAGAACGCGGAAGGGCTGCGGAACGTTGCGGTTCGTCGAGCGTGAGAATCGCAACGGCGATCGAACTCTTCGTCGTCCGATCAGCGGGGATTTTGGCACTCGCGGCGGTCGAAGAAGAAAAGCTCGCCAAGGGCGGGGCAATACTCACGCGGTTCGCGTCATTCGATGTCGCGGCCAGCAGCACGGTGTTTGCTTGTTCGGCTTTGTCGGCCGATCCGTAAAAATCAGCCGGCATATCGACACGATCCGTGTGGCGGTTGGAGGTCCCGGCTTCGGCGAGAAAACGATCCTGCGCCTGCTTCTGCTGGGGCGAGTAGTCGCGACAGATGGCATCGCCACCGATGACGCGGAACATTGAGCAATCCTCTCCCATGACATTCGATAGCGCCATGTCGCTCATCGATTTGCCTTCGACGCCATAGGAGAATGCATCGAAAGAGTATGATGCGACGGAGACCACAATCGGTATCGCGCAGCCGCCGAGCGGTATCGAGGCGCACAAGATCGCGACGGAAATAATGAAGAGTCCCCGACAGGTCATCCGAGCCCCTTTTTTGCTCGGATGCATTTCGGGGCTAAACACCTTTATATTTCCCTAACCCCATTGCGATCCGCGGGGCGTGTGGTTCACGCAATTTAACCTCGCTGGCGAAACAACTCAGCGAGCGTAGTGTAAATAGGCCGTCGAGGTCTATTCACAAGTATTGGATGATGCTTCACTATTTGGCTATTTCTCGTGTTCGTTAATATATTATTTGAATTTTACGATATTTTCACGCCACTAACATTAACGCGGTCGCGCCGGAGGATTCTCGGAATAACCGTGCTCGGCGGTCGCACGTCCGTCATTCTCTCCGCGAGAAGCGAGGGGTGAGGCCAAGCATGCTTCGGGGTCGCGGCGGTCAGCGGACGAGCAAGGCCTCGATCGCAACGAGGCTCTCTCGCGCCAACTGGGGGAGCCGCTCCATGATGTCCGAGGCCGCGTGAAGCTTCCCGTCCGCGATCGCTTCTTCGAGTTCGGCCGCGAGTGCGCCGAGCTTGCGCGCACCGAAGGTTTGGGAGCTGCTTTTCAAGGAGTGGGCGTCGCGCCCGAGAAGGCTTAAATCGTTCCGTGCCAGAGCCTGCACCATGCGCTCGATCCGGGGGCGGGTCTCCTCGATATAGGCTTCGACAAGATGCCTGAGCGTGTCGCGGCTGGTATCGGATTCAAGCTGCTCCAAAACCGCCGAATCGACAATGTCCGATTCCGGGGAGTCCGACGTGCCCATCGTATCCGACCCCTCAATGTACGAGGCATGATCGACTCGACAATGCCCGCGCATTATAAGGGGATTTCGAGGTTTTCGCGCGTGCTTGCTCGGCGGGCTCCGCACTCGAAGCAGGGAAATCGGACGGGAACGGGAATTTTCCGCCGCTCTCCGGGGTTATATTCCTCGCGTTCCTAACGGAGGGCGGTGCCATCGGTCGGTCAAATCTTTGTGACATGCCATCGTCCTTGACCTGTGGCGTAATAGATTAATGCGTGACACGAAGCCGATTTGCCCGCTGGAGAAGATCGGGCCTCGGCTCGAACCGGAGGGAGACGAATATGCGCTCAGCGCTTGGATTTTGCGTTGCGGCTTTGGGATCAGCCATCATTCTGGCAGCCGGAAGCGGTGCTTGGGCCATGGGTGGCGGCGGGACGAGCAGCACGAGTTCGACCACGTCGCCGAAAGACGCGGATTACACGGCCGCGGAGCAGGCGGTGAAGGCCCAGAACTTCAACGCCGCAATACCGCTGTTGCAGAAGGTCGTCCAGCGCGATCCCAAGAACGCGGACGCATGGAATTATCTCGGTTTCTCGAACCGCAAGCTCGGAAACTTTCCGGAAGCGCTCGCGGACTATGAAAAGGCACTTGCAATCGATCCCGACCATCTCGGGGCCAACGAATATCTCGGCGAGCTTTACCTGCAAACGGGCGATATGCCCAAGGCCGAGGAGCGGCTCGCCAAGCTCGACAAGCTTTGCACCTTCGGCTGCGAGGAATATCGCACGCTGAAGGCTGCTATCGACGCCAAGAAGAACGGATAGGACTTTTCGTTGCGTGTGCGGCAACTGACTCAGGCGCAAGTGGTGGCTCGCGCCTGAGGTTTTTTGTCACTTGCGGTGTTGTTGCGGGCACTCGGCAGGTATGAGGTGAGATGTCTGCCTAGGCCATTAAAAATATTATATAATACCATTGATATATCTATTGATTGGTTGTGATCGCAACGGTGCCGCGACGTTACAGAATAGTTGCGAGGGACGTTGTTCGACCGATGTCCTCCGGCGGCAATAGTCAGCCCGCACTTCCATGTCCTTGTAATGATTTCGTCCTCGCGTAGGGCCAGGTCTCAATCTAAGACCCGCTCGATCCTAACAACGACAAAGTGAAAATTTCCCACGTTTTTGAAACCGGCATCGCTTGAGCGGACAGCGATGGCCCGGTCTCCGTTCGTGATGCGCGAGGACGACGGCGCGCGACCGAGCTTTGTCTCCAACAAGAACGACGCGTTGCTTTTGCACCACGTTGTGTCTGCTGGAGCGACGCACAAAACGCGACGGGTTTTTCATCGTGAACGATCATCGCAGATGCGCCGGGGAGATGGTTAACCGAGGTGACCCGGCGTTCTTTCGGGCATTGCGAGGGCGTTGGCGATCACCAAGATGGCGAGAGGCTCTTGCCGGCCCCGGACCATGATCTGGTGGCGTTCGAAGCCTTCATTGCCGACGCCGGCAAAGCGAGCGACTTCTTCCGAGATGACCAGCTCGGCTTGGTAGTCCTTGGTTATGGATTCGAGGCGGCTTGCGATGTTGACGGCGTCGCCGATCGCCGTGAGCGCAATCGCGCGCGCGTAGCCCATTTCGCCTACGATCGCCGGCCCGACATGGATGCCGATTCCGATCCGCAGAGGCTCAGGCAAATCGTGCGCCAATGTCCGATTAAGCTCGCCGAGTTGCTCGGCCATCGCACGCGCTGCCCGTAGCGCGCTGCGGCAGGCCGATCCGGGATCGTCATCGATTCCGAAAAGCGCCATGACGCCGTCACCGATGAACTTGTCCACTTTGCCGCCGGATCGCTCGATGGCGTTACCCATGGCGCTGAAATACCGATTGAGCACGAACACGACGTCGTAGGGAAGTTTGCGCTCGGCAAATTTGGTGAAGGCGCGGAGATCGGCGAACAGTATTGCTATGACGCGCTCCTCGCCCTCGAGGTGCCTTGGACGACCGTAGGCGTCGCGCGCCGTCGCCGTCGGCGGTAGGAGTGGGGTCACGCTGAGATTGCCAACCGGCCGAAGCTGGCACGCCAGACGCACGCCCGGTGGTGCCCCGACACGTTGCAGGACCCGGATCTCGGCGGGACTCGGCAGCGGCTGATCGTCAAGCCCGCTATTGACCCGCACCCTGCAAGTCGAACAGCGGCCGCGCCCGCCGCACACCGAAGCATGCGGGATGCCGGCCGCCCGGCTGATTTCAAGAAGCGTCAATCCCGGCGGCATTTGAACGCTCCGACCGCCGGGATAGCTGACTCGCACCAAGCCTCGCCGCCGCTCGATCTGAGCGCGGATAATTCGCGCAAGGAGGATCGCCGCAAGGATCGCGACAAAGGCATAGCGGAAGGCAACCAGCAACTGACCGATGGATTCGACAGCGCTCTGCCCTGGAAAATTGACCGCTTTCATCGCCAGTGCTAAGCGATCCGGGTACTCTGCGGCGAGACGGGCGATCTCGCGCCCGCCCTGCACGAAGCCGAGGATGGCGAGTAGCGGCACAAGGAGGGCTCCGGCATAAAGAAGGGGTGCGGCCCTCGGATACCACGGCTTGATGCGCAGCCAAAAATGAAGCCCAATGCAACCGTGAAGCCAGGCAATGAGCAGCATCGCCACTTGCATGACGCCGAGCATCGGCGCCAGTTTCCACACCACCAGTTCGACGTAAAAGTAATTATCCGTAAGGTCGAAAAGTTCGTGGGCGAGTCGGGTGCCCAGGATGTGCTCGATGAGAAGCAGCGGAATCGTGAGCCCGAGGAGAAGCTGGGCTGCCTCCCAACCGGACATCTTGAGCGAGCGACGCTGATAGAGCCGACTGAGAGCAAGAGTCACGTGGACGAGAAGCGCACCGTAGAGCACTGTCGTGCCGACCGCGTTGCGCCATATGAGCAGGAACCATTGGCGCCCCTCTTCTTGTGCCGCGAGAGAGATCAGCCCGAGTGCGTGATTGAGAAGATGCGTCAGCACATAGGCGAAGAGGATGAGCCCGGCAGTGCTCAGGAGCCGCCGTTGAATACGACCCGATCGGGAGGAGACCGCCTCGGTGCCGCCCACCGGTTCTGCGGTTGCCTGAGCGGCACTATTCATTGCTGTCCGGAAGTGCGATGAGTGCTTGGATCGTCATTGCAACTTACGAAGGTACCGGATCAGGACCCGGCCGACAATTGACCGCTTTGTCACGATTGAGTGAGTTCTGTTTGCGCGGAGTGCCGGGTGACGCCCGTGCTTG
>DASPOR010000019.1 GCA_035625915.1 Alphaproteobacteria bacterium
CCTCGATTTTCGACGTGCTGAACGCGTCGCCCTCGACGAACTGCAGCTCGCGGCGAATCACCTTGTCGAGCGTTCGCGTATTACCCTTGATGTTCACGCGCTCGATATAGACGCGTGGACCTTCCTGCACGTCGAAAGTGATATCGATCGTTTTCTGGTCTTTGTCGCGCTTGACTTTCGGTCGAACGTCCACGAAGGCGTAGCCGCGGTTGCCGAGCGCGTCGGAGATTTTCTTGATGGTATTCTCGACCTCGTCCGCATTGTACCAGTCGCCCTCGCTGACCGTGATCAGCGACCGCAACGTCGACGGGTCGACATCCTTCACCGAGCTTGACACGTCGACCTTGCCGAACTTGTAGCGCTCGCCTTCCTCGATCGTGAAGGTGATGTAAAATCCGCTTTTATCCGGCGATAGCTCGGCGACCGCGGAGACCACCCGAAAATCCGCGTAGCCGTTGGCGAGGTAGAATTTGCGCAAAAGCTCTCGATCGAACGTTAGGCGGTCCGGATCGTATGTGTCATTGCTCGAGAGAAAGCGCCACCAGGCACTCTCCGTCGTCTGCACTTCCTGGCGCAAGCGATCGTCGCTGAAGGCGTGATTGCCGATAAAGCTGATGCGTGTGACCTTCGTCTTGTCGCCTTCGTTGATCTCGTAGACGAGATCGACCCGGTTTTCGGGCAACGTTATGACCTTGGGCTCGACCGTCGCCGCGAAACGCCCGCTCCGGCGATAGACGTCGAGAATGCGCTGGACGTCCTGCTGAACCTTGGTGCGCGTATAGACCGTGCGAGGCTTTAACTGAATTTCATCGTTGAGCTGCTTATCCTCGATCTTCGAGTTGCCCTCGAACGCAACGCGATTGATGATCGGATTCTCGATGACGCGCACGATAAGCGTATTGCCGTCGCGTCGTAACGACACATCGGCAAAAAGCCCTGTCGCGAATAGCGCCTTCAGCGACTCGTCCATCTTTGCGGAGTCAAACGGATCGCCGAGTTGAATCGTGAGATACGAGCGCACGGTCGACGGCTCGATCCGCTGGCTACCCTCGATGCGTATTTCCTGCACGACCCCCGAGCCGCCCGGCAAGGGTGCCGCAGTCGATGGATTGCCAGTGCCCGTTGAACCGGCCGGCGGAGGCTCGTTCGAAGGCGTTGGAGGGGGCGGGACTGCGCGAGGCTGGCGGATGGTCGGCGGATTGGCGGGAGGAGAAGTCGGGTTGTTCTGAGCCAAGGATAACAACGGTGGCAACAAAGCCATTGCGACGACCGATACCCCGAGTGCCAATCTTACATTGAATCGCCCCAACGGCTCCCCCCAGACATTATTCGTGTTTTCTTGATTAAAAGGATTGCGGTCACGACAAATCGGGCTACGTCACATCGTTCCAGATCACGAAGATCATCAACAGCAATACCAGAGTCAATCCGATCCGGAAACCGTAATCCTGGATGCGGGGCGCAAGGGGTCTGCGGCGTACGGCTTCCACCGCGTAGAATAACAGATGCCCGCCGTCAAGCATCGGTATCGGCAGAAGGTTGATCAGGCCGAGGTTCAGTGAAAGCACGGCAAGCAGGAAAAGAAATGACGCTGTACCATTCGATGCGGCCTCCGCGGCCCATTCGCCCATGCGCACGGGCCCACCCGCCTCGCCGAACGGGCGCTTGCCGCTGAACATCTGACCGATCGCCTTGGCGCTCGAAACCGTGATGAACGACATTTCCTCGACAGCACGCCGTGCGGCGACGATCGGCGTGTATCGCACGTACTCGGAGTCCTTGGTCGATTCGAGACCGAGCCGTCCGATCTTGTAACTGTGGCCGAAATTATCCTTTTGCTCGACGATCTCCGGCGTCAGCGTCAAGGTGATGCGGTTGCTGTCGCGCAAGATCTCGATTTTGAGCGGTTCGTCGAGTGCGAATTGCACGGTTTGCGCGATGTCCTGGAAGCGCTCGATTTCCTTGCCGTTGATTTCGACGATTCGGTCGCCTGGAAGAATGCCGGCCCGGGCTGCCGGGCTGTCGGCCAGAACCCCACCCACGATTGGTCGGGTGAACGGCTGGCCCGCCGTCGCGAACAGGGCCGTAAGAACGACGAATGTGAAGATGATGTTCGCGAGCGGCCCGGCAAAGACCACGGCCGTGCGCTGGCTTAATTTCTTGTGATGGAAGGAAACCGCGCGTTCCTCCGGCGTCATTGCCGCGAGCATTTCATCGGGCGCACTTGCGGCGTTGGCGTCGCCGAACATTTTGACGTAGCCGCCCAAGGGAAGGGCGCTGAATTTCCACCGCGTGTTGTGCTTGTCGGTCCAACCGAATAACTCCGGTCCGAACCCGATCGAAAACACTTCGACGCGCACCTTGTTCCGCCGCGCTACCCAAAAATGGCCCATTTCGTGCACGAAGACGAGCACGGTAAGGGCGATGAGCGACGGGATCGCGAAGTGCAGAATGCCGACCAAAGGATGCATTGTCGTTTCGGACCTTGTGTAGGTTTAATTGCGCAGTACCAACGCGTGAACGCGCGTCGACGCGACTTCGCGGGCCGCGGTGTCGGCGGCGCGCACATCGTCAAGCGTTGACATGGTCCTGTTCGGCAGCGCGTTCAACGCAGCTTCGACCACGCTCACGATATCGAGGAAGCGGATACGGCCGGCCAGAAACGCCTCGACCGCGACTTCGTTGGCCGCATTCAGCGTCGTGGGCGCGCTGCCACCCGCATAGAGGGCCTCGCGAGCGACGCGCAGGGCCGGAAAGCGATCGAGATCCGGTGCCTCGAATGTGAGATCGCTCAGACTTGCGAAGTCGAGCCGCTTTGACGGTGCGGTCATCCGCTCCGGCCACGCGAGTGCGACCGCAATCGGCGTTCGCATGTCCGGCGTGCCGAGCTGGGCGAGGACCGAACCGTCCACATATTCGACCATGCTGTGAATGACCGATTGCGGGTGAACAACGATTTCGATGCGTTCCTTGGGCACCGGAAACAGGTGCGACGCTTCGATCACCTCGAGGCCCTTGTTCATCATGGTCGCCGAATCGACTGAAATCTTCGCACCCATGGACCAGTTGGGATGTGCAACCGCCTCCGCTGGGGTCACGGCGTCGAGCTGAATCCGCGCCATCGTGCGAAACGGGCCGCCTGAAGCTGTAAGAATGATGCGCGCGACCGCGTCGCTTCGCTCGTAGTCGAGGACCTGGAAGATGGCGCTGTGCTCGGAATCGACAGGGAGGAGCGTCGCCGCGTTGTCGCCCACCGCCTTCATGACGATGTCGCCAGCACAGACGAGCGACTCCTTGTTGGCAAGTCCGACGACAGCACCCCGTTCGACCGCAGCCAAGGTCGGCTCGAGCCCGGCAGCACCGACGATTGCCGCCATGACCCAATCTGACGGGCGGCGCGCCGCTTCGACGACACTCGCCGCACCAGCGGCGGCTTCGATGCCGGTACCCGATAGCGCGGTCTTGAGTTCGCCGTAGCTGCTCTCCTCGGCGATGACGGCCAGACGCGCCCGGTGCCGACAGGCCTGCTCCGCAAGGAGTGCGACGTTGGTGTTCGCCGTCAGCGCCTCGACGCGGAATTTCGCCGGGTTCCGTTCGACGAGGTCGAGCGTGTTCCGGCCAACGGATCCGGTCGATCCCAGCACCGTGATGCGCTTGGGCGCTGGATTCCGCACCGGGGCTTCGCGCGCGTAACCGTCGAACGTTTGAGCCGTCACCGCCATGCCAGAACGTCGCCTCCGCTCGCAAATCCGATCAGCGCCACCATCGGGGCGGCGGCCAGGAGCCCATCGACCCGATCGAAGAGCCCGCCGTGCCCGGGGATCAGGCCACTCGTGTCCTTCACCTTGAAGCGACGCTTGATAGCCGATTCGGCCAAATCGCCGCCCTGCGAAAAGATCGCCACCAGGACGCTCAATCCCGCCCATAGGCTTAACCGAGCGAGAGTTATACTCCCGGCCGTCAGCCAAAAGAATAGACCTCCCGTCACGGCCGCGGCGGCAATTCCGCCGTAAAAGCCCGCCCAGGTTTTGTTGGGGCTCAGTTGGGGCGCCAGTTTCGGCCCGCCGATGGCCCGACCCGCCACATACGCTCCC
>DASPOR010000020.1 GCA_035625915.1 Alphaproteobacteria bacterium
TCAGATCGCCACGACGAAGCAGGCGACCTTGCGCGATTTGAGGCTTGCGCAAGTGTTGCGGGCGTCCTCGATCGAGTTGAACGGCCCGGCGCGGAGGCGAAAATAGATCCCCCGGTCCGGTCCGAGGTCGGTGCGCCGGACCGCGTGGCCGACGCTTTTCAAGAGATCGTCGTTGTGGCGCAAGAGCCGGTCCCAGGACAGCTCGGCGGTGGTCTCGTCACGCAATGCGCCGAGTTGAATCCACCGGCCGGTCACGTCGCTTCGTATCGCAAGCTCGGGGGTCGCTTCCGCTGCCGAGATTTCCGCCGCGGGGGCATCGGTTGCCGAGGCTACGGGCTCAAGATCGCCCGCGCGGTGACTGTCCGGCGCGAGGTCTAGCTTTTCCGTGTCAGCCGAACCTTGCTCAGCCGACGAGATTTGGGTTGGGGCGCTGTCTCCAACGAGTTTTTCGGTGACAACTTCTTCCCGGAATGCCACGTCGGCGTGTTCCCTGTCGGCGGGAGCCATCTCGGCCACCGCCGTGGAATGCGCATTTTCAATGCCGGCCGACGACTCGATCTCGTATGCCAAGGCGGCGTCCGCCGCAGCGGCGAGCACGTCGGTCGAAGAAAAGGAGGATGTCGAACCCTGAACCGGGATCGCTTGCGCGACGGAGGGCTGAACGGGGGTGGGCTCCCGAGCGGAGGTAGCATCCGCCGTGGGCTTGAGAACGGGAATCGGCATCTCGGCGGGAGCCGCCTGAGCCGCGGGCGGCGGGACGGGAATGGGCTCCTCGATCGGCCAGATATGCGGTGTGGCCGCGAGGGCGTTTTCTGCGAGTACTACGTCGGTCGAAGGCTCAATTTCCTCCAATTCCGCGGAGTCGGCCAAGTACTGCACGCCGTCCAGGGTATCGCGCAGTGCCTCGGACGCCTTTTCCCGGCTGGGCGCACCGGCCGCGGATGCTGGCGCACCCTCGATTTTGATTGGCGCGGATGCTGAAGCGAGCGGTTTCGCGGGCTCCTGGTCCGCGAGGGATGCTGCCGGACGATCGTCCGCCGCCGAATCGTGCGTGTCCGCGGTCAGCGTTGATATCTCGTTGGAAGGCAGCGCGTCAACCGCTGCGGCCTTTGGCGGGGGTGCCGTCGCCTCAACGGTCGGGGCCGCTGCGGGGAGGGTTGGAAGCGGCTGCGATGTCACGGACTGGACGGGGATTGAGCTCAGCTTTTCAATCAGTTCCGGCGAAAAGCTCGCGCTGGGGCTAAATGGCGAGACAGCTTTGGCCGGCTTGGTTGCCGTCGGCGCTGCCTCGACCGTCGGTGTCGTCGTTTCAGCCGAGGCCACTGGCTCCCCGTCGCTCGGAAGAGCCGAAATAGTGTTGTTTGCCGGGGCTTGCGGGGTCGGTATGGCTTTGACACCGGGGTTGAGTATCGCCTGCGCCCTCAATTCCGGGGGTAACGCCCGGAGCTGGAGATAATATGCGACGTTGCTGCGCACGGAGCGCTCATCGAGGTCGATGCGCGCGATCTGGGCTGCCTCGTCTGTCTTGCCCGCGAGACCGAGGACGAGAGCGAGGTTCAGGCGCTGGCGCGGGCCAGCCGCACCGTCCGTGGCGGCCACGTGCAAGGTGTCGATCGCCGTGTCGTAATTTCCCGCAAGTGCCTGAGACAGACCGAGATTGTTCCGCAAATTGAGGTCCGTCGGGCTTAGCGCCAAACCTGCGCGGTAGGACACATCAGCCGATTTGTAGTCGCCGAGAAGGTCCTGGGCAACGCCGAGGCCGTCATAGGCGCTGGCATCCTTTGCGCCAACCAAGGACCTCTGGAATTGCTCGATCGCCCCAGCGGGCTGATTGAGCGACAGAAGCGTGAAACCAAACGCGCGCAAAAGCTCGGGATCGTTCGGCGCCACCGCAAGCCCCGCACGGACCGCCTCGATGGCTTCATTCGGCGCGCGGGCCATATTGAGCGTGTCGGCAAGGGCCACGTAAGCCTTGGGCTGGGTCGGATCGAGCGAAATGGCCCGGCGGTAAAAGCCGATCGCAGAGCCGAGGTCGCCCGAAGCCCGCGTCTTGTCGGCAATGCTCATCAAGGTCGCCGCCGTCACGTTGCCGGGCGTCGTACCCTGTGCTGCCCGACCGGCGATTTCGCCGGCCCCTTGCGGATCGTCGAAGGACGAGCAGCCGCCCAGCATCAATGCGCAAAGCGCCGTTCCGAGCAACGCTATCCGCTTAAACCTTCTTACATTCATGGGAAAACGCCCGGTCATTGCCACACCTTCGACCCGAGAGGGTAGCGCCGAGCTCTTACCGGAAAGTAAATAACACGCCCTATATATCGGTAAATTTATTGGTAACGAATGGCGGAATCGAAGGGTTTTGGAAATTCCCTCAAGAAACTACAATTATAGAAAAATGAATCTAAAATACGAAATTAGTAATTCCGAACCGAAATTCAATAAAATCATTTCGAGTCGAGAAAAATGTTTCGCACGAATTTGCAGCGCTTTTTGGAAATTCGCAGTAATCGATGCACGATCATTCATCCGGGGCGACACCACACGTCCGGCGGGCTTCAATCCGAATTGGTGCGGGCTCGGGTCGACTGCCCGGCGTCACCCACAGCTTTCGCACCGATGCTCTTTCTGGCAAAGGCCGGGGACATCATCTTGAAATCGGTGAATTATAACGCTACGTCTTGACCATTGATCGCCCCAGCCATGCTGTGCGGCGAATCCGAAATTCGCTACACTGGGTGCGAGAGCGTGACCGAATTTCGGATTCAAAGTCACACCAGGAATATATTGTCTCTAGTGTGGTAATCGGGTTTGAAGTTCCCAAACGCGGATGGCGCCAAAATGCTAGTAAATTCAAATCCACCATACTAGGAACTTTAATCCCACCATACCGGGGGGTCGGAAAGCGGACATGCAGCAGCGCGTCAGGGGGACTGGGAGCGAACCGGTTGAGTTGCAACCGGGGATCAGCGTGCGCGAAGCCGCGCAAGAGGCCGAGATCGAGCAGTGGGCTTGGCGTCGGGTGAAGGTGCTGCGACTATTCTACACGCACCTCTCGATCTACGTGATCGTCAACTTCATTATCTTGTTGATCGATGTGTCGACACCGGGAGATCCCTGGTTTTACCAGATCCTGCTCGGGTGGGGCCTGTTCATCGGGCTCCACGCCGCCTACACCTATGAGCTTCTGCCCTGGTCGAGCCGAGACTGGGAGGCGCGCAAAGTGCAGGAGCTGATCGAACAACAACGGGCGCGTTCGCGCGGGCGACGTTATTGATTTCGGGGGGAACTGGCCGTCGGCTACTCAGGCATGCAGGCGCACGCCGCCGACGCGTCGGAAGAATTTCGGGTTCTTGAGGACGTTTTCGGCAATAAGCTTCTCGCTCGAAGTGTCCGCGATATTGCGCAGGCGCACGTGTCGCACGCCTGCGTCGTCGTCCAGCGTCGCGATCACGACCCAGTTCGACGCCAGCATATCCGTCTTGCAGTAAACTTGCCCCGCCTGAACCTCGGCGGCGGGAAGCCCTTCGCGCATCCAGCCCCGCTTCAGCGACGGCATTAAAACGAGCCGCGCCCGCTCCCGTTCGGATTTTTTCATTGACGTCCCCCGATTCGATCGACCGAAGTTTTGATGAGATCCAATTAGAAAACCTCGATCTCCAAAAAGTTGTGACATGGCTGTGACTTCGCCGCATTACCGACGCCCTCAGTCCGTAATCTTTACGGGGTATCCAAATACTGTTTTCAATCTGTTACATTGTAATTCTGCCTTTTTACTTGAGGACGTAAAAGCCATGCCATCTTGCGCCGTAGCACTCAAGCCGGCGTGGTAACCGCCTTGCCGACGTTGCGACGCAATGCTTCCGTGGACAGGCTTCAGCCGCAAGCGAGACTTACTCGTGAACGCGTGAATTTTCGAGCAACCGAAAGTGCCCTTCAATGACAGCCATCGACGTCCAAGCATCCGACCTCATCATTCGCAACGCAGACTTGATCGACGGTACAGGAGCCCCCTCCCGGCGGGGCGATCTCGCGATAAAGGACGCGCGCATCGTCGCCGTCGGCTGCCTCGCCGACGTCAAGGGGGCTCGCCAGATCGATGCGAATGGCAAGGCACTCTCCCCAGGATTTATCGACGCGCATACCCATGACGATCGCGCCTTGTTGAGCGACCCGCTGATGAGCTGCAAGGTTAGCCAGGGGGTCACGACAGTCGTGACCGGCAATTGCGGCGTGAGCCTCGCCCCTCTCAAGATCGATGGCCGCCCCCCTCGCCCGCTCGACCTCATCGCCGAAGCCGGCGGTCAGTTTTTCGCGCACTTCGGGGATTACCTCGCGGCACTCGACCGCGATCCCCCGGCCCTTAACGCTGCGTGCCAAGTCGGCCATTCGACGTTGCGGGTCGCGACGATGGATAACCTCGAAAGACCGGCGAGTGCTAAGGAAATCAAAGCCATGCGGGTCAAATTGGAGCGTGCACTTGAAGCCGGCGCCATTGGCTTATCGACCGGCCTCTGGTACGCGCCCGCGGTTTCCGCGCCGACTGAGGAAATCATCGAAATTTCCCGTCCCCTCAAGGAGTTTGGAGCAATCCACACGACCCACATGCGCGATGAGGCGGAGGGCGTGTTCGATGCGTTGGAAGAAACTTTCAGGATCGGACGCGCGGCAGAGGTGCCCGTCGTCATCTCCCACCACAAGGTCGTCGGCCGACCAAATCACGGCCGCACCAGCGAAACCTTGGCGCGGATCGAAAAGGCGCGCGGGCAGCAGCCGATCGGCCTCGACGTTTATCCCTATATCGCAAGCTCGACCATACTTGACGCGAGCCGCCTTGAGGGCGCTACCAAGGTCATCGTGACGTGGTCGCGCGCCCACCCTGAATTTAACGGGCAGGACCTCGCGGCGATCGCCGAGAAGATGGGCTGCAGCATGGCGGTGGCCGCGGCCAAGCTGCAGCCGGCCGGCGCCATTTATTTCGTGATGAGCGAGGCGGATGTGCGCCGCGTACTCAGTTACCCCCACACGATGATCGGCTCCGATGGCCTTCCTCACGACGAACACCCGCATCCGCGTCTCTGGGGAACCTTTCCCCGCGTCCTCGGCCACTATGCGCGCGACGTCGGCTTGTTTTCGCTCGAGGAAGCGGTTCGACGCATGACCAGCCTCCCCTGCGCTAGGTTTGGACTGAAAAATCGAGGCCGGCTGGAACCCGGCTACTACGCGGACTTGGTCCTGTTCGACCCCAAGACCGTTAATGATCTGGCGAACTTCGAACAGCCCAAAACGGCGTCGGCCGGCATCGGCCTGGTCATCGTCAACGGCCGCATCGTTTGGGAGGATGGAAAACCAACCGGTGCGCGCCCCGGCAAAGCGCTTCGTCTCGCGGACCTCGGCGCAATGGGGGCCGAGCCATCGCCGAGCACGCAAGGATAAGCCGAGATATCCACACCGCCCATCCGGCCCGACGGAAGTGCGTGGCCAAAATGGACTCGCCGTGCTGATCCAATAACGACGCAAACAGCGTGAAGGAAAAAATTTAAAAAAATCCATTTTTTATTTTTCTAATATTTTATAAAGACAATAATACGGCCAGCGTTTTTCATTTTTTATTATGCCATTAGTAATTTTTTAACGCTCCCCTACTTATTTTCTTACAGCTTGCTTTCATGCGAAGGGGTGCCACGATGATTGGTTTTCTCCAACGTCTCTTGCGCGACGACGCCGGGGCCACGGCGGTCGAATATGGATTGATTGCAGCACTCATATCGATTGCCGCCGTCGGGGTAATGGCCACCGTCGGCACCAATCTCACCACGACGTTCACCAACGTCGCCAACAACCTCTGACCGAGGGGTGTTTGGGCGGTCATGCGCCGCCGCGCAAGTCTTGTCCGATTAGGCTAAAGTGCTGCCGAAATGGCGGCGCTTTAGCCTCGCTTCTTCGATTCGATGCGTTGCGGGAAATCCTTACCGCGGATCGATCGGTCACAGCGCCGGGCTGGAATTCTCGTCGAACGGTGCTTCGGCTTCTGCCCCAGCGACGCCATGCGCCGAAGGCGCGAAATAAAGCACCCACCGTGGTTCCGCCCCAGCCACTCCGGTGCGATCAGGCATCAAAATCACGCGCATCTCGTCGTTGATACGTCCGACCATGTAGCGATATGGGTTGCCGCCGCCGGAATTTCGCTCCGTCAATGCGCAGATCCGCATCATGAACGCCATGGCCGCCTCCAGCCCTACCGATCGTGGAATATTAGCGGAGATGGCGCCTTAGGACAGCACGTCCGCGAGAAGCTTGTGTGGCTTTTGAACCCGAAACTCGCTCACGGTCCGGCACCCGGAGAGGGCGAATTTCGAATTTGCCACTCGAGGTGGCCGCGGCACTCACATGAAGCGAACACCGACCTCGGTGTTTTTGCGCCACACGACCTCGCAGTCCCGCGACCCGCCGAACGGTACGCGAAGCGTGAACTCTTCGGGGCACAACAGCATATCGGACGGCTTGATCCTGGCCCCTCCTTCGGAGAGATCCATGACGATGCAGTCCATGGTGCAACTGCTGGCGCTGTAAATGATACGCGCGTGCCTCAACACGCGGTCGCGTTGCTGACGTCGTTTCTCATGGGTCGAATACTCGCGAACGATTGTCCGCCCTGCCGCATCGACGATGCCGAGCCCTGCACTTGCAAACGCCACAAGAACGCCATTCGCAATCGCGTGCGCCGCGGCTGCGGTAATGTTCGGCTCGACCGAACGAACCGCTTCGGCAACCAAGTCGGCCACGTCCTGCCCGTCCATCGAACTTTCGGTAAGCCGCTTGCCGGCTGTTTGATTTACGGTCGATGCAAGCATGTCATTCTCCACGTCGCCGCACGGAATTAACCGATTTCCGATCCGCACAAGCGACTTATTGCGCCCATTCCATTCCTAACATAGCAACAATCGTGCCCGGCCGGTTAATCCAGCTGCGTCAAGGGTCTAGCGGCAAATGCGTGGTTAATATTTTTTCCGGCTCGGTACATATACGCTCCTCGTGTAACGCCGTCCGCGGCATCTTTTGCCGCGATGGCGAGCCGGATCGTTACCGAGTGTGGCTTTGAATCCGAAATTCGCTCACGGTCCCGCACCGAGCTTTAGCGAATTTCGGATTCACCACGCTAACTCTCCGTGCCCGCGGACTTCGGCACATCGTCGAGTGAAATCTCGACCGTCAAATCCCCGGCAAGCCGCTCGAGAACGTCCCTCAGCTCGGCAATTTTCAACTCACCCGGCGTGCGCAAGAGCGCCGTGGCGCGAAAGAGGCTCGTGCCGGACCACGAACCCTTGACGATCTCGGTCGCCAACTCTTCGATATTGACGCCGCGATCCTCGAGTGCGCGGGCGATGTCTCGGACGATCCCAGGGTGATCGTGCCCCATGACCTCAAGCTTGAAGCTATTGGGCGTCGGCGGCATCACTTCGTTCAAGCCGCGTTCGATAGTCAAATGGAGGCCCAGCGTTTCGAGCTCCCGTAGCGAGGTGATGAGCGCTTCGGCATCCGGCTCGGGAACGCTCACCAGAACGATTCCGGCGAACTGCCCCGCCAAGTGCGCCATCCGGCTTTCGAGCCAGTTGCCGCCGGAGGCCGCCACTTTTTCCGATAATGCACGAACCAAGCCGGGGCGATCCGAGCCGATCGCCGTGAATATGATCGATGCTGCCATTGATCGCCCCCGATTGCCGCGCAGACGAATCGAGCTTCCCTGTCCAAATCCTAACACAAGACGGGTCGAACGATGCGGAGCGAACGCGTTCGAACGATCCAATTTTGTCGACGCGGCTAAAATAAAATTAGCGTGGCGGGAATTTCTTCATCACATGCGCCACGGCGAGCGCGTTTCCAGAATCGTCGAGGGCTTTGATCGTCCATTGGTAGGAATGCTGCCCGCTCGGCGGGCACGGACCTCGATAGGAGAAGGCGCCACGCTTGACCTCGGATTGACCGCTATACGGAAGGGTGCCTCCGCCGTGAGGATAGTTCGGCGCATCGAGATCCTTCATCTCGAAATTGAGCGATTTGGTTCCATCGGGGACGCCACTCAAAGTGAAGGGCGGCGACTGGGGATCGAAGCAGGATGCGGTCCCCTCCCACGTAAAATCAACCAAGAATCCGGCCGCCGATAGAAGTGCGGCATCCACCGTCAAGCAGACCAGCACCGCCGCCGCCGCGCACGCCCAATTCCGCATGACGTCACCTCACCCCCCACTCAGCGCCTGCACGATCTGCACTTCGTCGGCTGGAGAAAGTGCGCGCGCCATGTCGAACGTTTGAACACCATTCACGAAAAAGCGCATGTGCGGACGCATCCTATCCTGCTCGTCGATCATGCGAAACCGAAGGCCGGGATATTGACGGTCGAGGTCGGCGAGCAGTTGGCCGATGGTCGCACCCGCCGCCTCCACGTTCATTGCTTTTGTGTAAGAGCGCAAGGCGCTCGGTATCAGGACCTTCATGGTGGTTTCGATCTCAAGTGCGCCCCGGTGTCGTAAGAGGCCTTGGTCGCATCGTGCGAAAGCAATCGCACTCTCAAGATACGTCCGCAATCTCCACGGCATAGATCTCGGGAAGGTGTTCCACGATGCGAGTCCAGCGCTCTCCTTCGTTCCGGCTCATCCAAAGTTCGCCGCTCGTCGTACCGAAGTAAAGCCCGACGGGATCGCGGGAGTCGCCGGACATGGCCTGGCGCTTCACCGTCCACCATGCCTGGCTCTTCGGCAGCCCCGCGTCGAGGCGACGCCAACTCTTGCCGCCATTTCGGGTGACGTACGAAGAGGGAGCGCCTGCCGGACTCGTCCGCGGCCAAACACTCGTACCGTCCATTGGGAACACCCAAGCGGTATCGGCGTCGCGCGGGTGTATGACGAGCGGAAAACCGATATCGCCGACGCGTTTCGGCATGTTCTTTCCGATCCGCACCCATACCTTTGACGGACGGTCGAGCCGGTAAATCCCGCAGTGGTTCTGTTGGTAGAGGCGATCGGGATTGCTCGGGCAAAGGCGCACGCAATGGGGATCGTGGAAGGCGAAGTTAGATGCGTCGAACCCTTCGACGACCTCGAGTCCATGAATGATCGGCGTCCAGCTCTTTCCGCCATTGATCGATTCATGAACACCCCCGCCCGACATGGCGAGGTAGAGGTGATTGCGATTGCGGGGATCGACAATTATCGAGTGAAGCTTCGGTCCGTCGGGCGTGCCATCTTGCGGGCCGCCTGCCCGCGACTTGAAAGTCGGGTCTTCGTTGAAGCCCGATTGGGATTCCCACGTGACGCCGCCATCGTCGGAGCGGAAGAGGCCTTGGGGCGAGGTTCCGGCATACCATACATTGGGTTCGCTTGCGTGGCCCGGGGTAAGCCAAAAGGTGTGATCGACGACGCGACCCTTCTCCCCCTCGGGCGCTTTCGGGAAGGCGGGCGGGCGCCGTGCCTCTGTCCAGGTGCGGCCCCAATCGGCCGAACGAAAGACGGTCGGGCCGAGATGGCCGGTCTTGGCGGCTGCCAAGAGGGTTCGTCCATCGCGCGGATCGAGCACGAGGTGACTGACAATATGGCCGAGAAAGTGCGGTCCATTGGCCCGCCAGCTCTTTCGCGCGTGGTCGCCGTGGAAGAGCCAGGCGCCCTTGCGCGTGGCGACGAGGAGGCTTAATCGCACCTTACGCGATCGTTGCGCCGTGCGGCGCGCTCGCGCGCTCGTTCGTCGTGGTGCGGGAGCAGGTTTCTTCGTCGTGCGCGCCATCACTCACTCCTTTTCCAACATATAAATTGGGCCGGTGCGGTGGGCATTGCGCGGAAATACGCGCATCCGTCGACATGCGCTGCGCGGAGCGGAATCTGTTATCCGAACTCGATTCGTCGCGCGACCCCTCATCGCCGATAGCCTAATCCGGAAAGCAAGAGGCGACAACGCCTGGCAGATCATGCCGGTTGAAGTGACATCCTTTCATGCTCGTGTGTGATTTCGATCACTGTCCGGGATTCTTTCACGGTCTAGGGTTCCCCATCGTGCGGAGCAAGATAGGCACAAGGGAGGGTCCACCGTGATCTCGCAAACCATATATCGAAACGAAGAATGGGTTGCCGCGAACGACGATTTCGCAACGAGCAAAGTCGAGTCTGGGGTCGTTGCATTTGGCCTGGTCGCAGCCCTGTCGCTCATTGGTGCGACACTCTTCCCGCAATATGCGGCTTTGCTCGGCCAGCTCTTCTAAGTTTCCGCGCTCAGCAGACCGACTACTTTTTACGACGTCGTTCCGGGTGGATTGAAGCGGGATACGAAAATCCTCAACGGCCGATACCGTTCTCTCGACCGCATGAGTGGGAGAAACCTAGCGTGGCGGATTTGTAGTTCCAATGTTTTTGGCGGCAGCCACATTTGCGATCATCAATTCCGAAGACCGCACGAGATACAATAGATGCATTGTGCGCCTTTGAATCCGAAATTCGCTCCCGGTCTCGCACTCAGTTAGGGCGTCGGATTCGCCGTTCGAGGGTCTCGACCGCACGCGCCTTTTACAACTCATCCGCGTGGATAACCGGCAGTGCGACCAGATCGGGATGACTTGCCATTGGCGATTGGATGCCGCGGACAATCGCGAGTCCCTCGCGCCCCGAATAAGTGAAGGGCAACTCGCATCCAGGCGCGATCGGCCCGCGCCTGACCGTGCGGCCGATATGACGATAACCCGCCGAATCCTTGAGTTTGAGCTTCAGATAGTATTCCTGAATCGATCCACGATCGGCCATCGCCGCCCCCGAATACGCTGCCTTCGTGTTTAGTAAAACGTCGAGAAGGCTATTCGCGATTGTTGCCGTGTCAACGTTGCGATTGGCGTATCTACCTTCGCGGCAGCGACCGCTACCCCTTTTGGACAATGTCAAAATCCAAAAAATTTGACATCGTCCCAGAAGCCGGCATCGACATCTCACGCCACGGTTGCGCGCAAATTTTTGTCGCGACCGCGACAACGAGACCGGTCGCTTTTGCATTATATTACGATGCCTGGCGGGCCTTCCGACAATGACGACACCGATCGCACCGCTCGATCTGCCGTTCACAAGCAAAAGATTGTCATGCTAACGATAGGCGCACGCGCACGCAACTCAACTCATAATTTGCTGGCCTGGTCGAGGTTCGGCGACGTTCCGCGCGAGTTGAGTAGTCCGAAAGAAAGCCCACGTTGTCTTTCGCGACCTTCTTGCGATAAGCCCGATTCGCGATAATGCCTTGCACTAATACTCGCAAAACGGTTAACGCAAATAGTTAATTTTTGCGAGGGGTATTGAGAGGAAATCGCGGAACCGGACGAGCCGGTTTCGCGCGGGGTCCGAACCACGGGCGGAAAACGGAGCTTCGAAGGACGATGGGGCGCGGCGACGATAGCTTGAGCCTGGAACGGCTTATCGAAACAGGGCGATTTTCGCGCCGCGCGCTCGGGTGGCTGATTACCAAAGAGCGCATCACCCGGCTCGACCAGCTCGCCCGCCTGACCCGCAAGGAATTGCTTAGCATGCCGGGTATTGGTCCTGGCAACCTGGCGCGCCTCGAGGCGATATTGGCCGATCACAACCTTTCGCTTTCGCCGAGTCAATCCAAGACACGAAAACACAAGTAATTTCAGCGAAATAGCGCAGGCCTCGCGAGCGCGATTACCCCAAGGTCTAATCCCGATTAGCTGCTATTCCCTACCAATTGCGGATATCGTGTATCCTTTGGTTAACATATCCTGTCGAGCCGTTTTTTTGATTAGGGGACCCAACTAAGTGTCCCCTGTGTTCGAGGTGCGGTTACCCCGTCTTTCCTCCCATGGTCAACGGGGTGTTCGAAAATGCCTCGAACTTTCACTCACCCCGCCTCGCGCGGGGTGTTTCTTTTTCGTGACCTCGAAAGGGCGTTGCACGGCATTTCGTCCCAACATAGTCACAAATTATCGCATTCCTTAGTCCAAGCGGAGGTTCGCCGATCAATATCGGTATTTCACGCCATGCCGTCCATTCGGCGGGAGCAGCATTGTGCTGAATGCGCGATATTCGTGCGCCTGTGCGGTGGATTTGAAGTTCCTAAATTTTGCTGGCATTTGCGTTTTGGAACTTCAAATCCGAATACCACAAGAGATACGACATATGACTGGTGTGGCTGTGAATCCGAAATTCGCTCCCGGTCCGCCCCCCAAATATGGCGAAATTCGTATTCGCCACATGAGTGGGGAATAAATTTTCTCGCGGGAAGCTCAACCGCAAGCGCACACCGGATGTGGTAAGGTCGCTTGGCTCTCAAACTGGGGTGAGCGCCGCCATCGGCCGCCTAAGGGAGATCAGATGCAATGACGATGAACTTGACCGAAGCCCGGTCGGCCCGCTTCGCCCAAGCGGCGCTTCGCATAATGACGGGATTGCTTTTTCTCGAGCACGGATCTGCGAAACTCTTCGGCTTCCCGGCGACACCGAATGCCGGTCCGGGATTTTTGTCGCTGGGGTGGTTTCAAGCTATTTTGGAGTTCGGTGGCGGTCTTTTGATCGCACTCGGGCTCTTTACTCGCCCGGTTGCGTTCGTTCTGTGCGGCGACATGGCGGTTGCCTACTTCATGGCGCACGCGCCGAAGAATTTTTTTCCGGTCGTGAACGGGGGCGACGCGGCGATCCTGTATTGCTTTATTTTCCTCACCCTCGCCGTCACGGGCGCAGGCGCTTTGAGCCTCGACGGCGCCAGAAAATAGGGACGTCCTCCGCGGATCCGTCTGCGAAACGCCAACCTCGCCTTTCTTAGCGACGTATATCGCGGCAGGCGAATCGGACCGCAGGACATTGCCGTCTGTGGCGTAACTACGGATGGACCCTCAGCCAACGAGGATCCCGGGCGCGCCTGCCATGTCCGCGCGCCCAGCGACTAAGCCCCGCCGTGGCCCCGCAAGGAACCGGCGGGGCTTTTCTTTTTTCACTGAAGCCGTATTCCTGGTAGGGTGACAGCTTTCCGCGACCCGTCTTGCCGGCTGTGGCTGATTGCCAAAGGCTATCATGCCCTACCGCGTGATGCTGATACATAAGAGCGGTGAGCGCGAGACTCGCGATGTATGGACATCGCAGCGGCGCACGCCGGTGATTGGCGAGGTGATCGAGCTTCCGATCGATACCCGCATGGTTCGGGCTATTGTGAAAGGGATCGCGAGCGCGCCGGCGGATCGGTCCGATGCGGACGCACTATATGACGTGATCATTGCCAAGGAAATCTGACCGCGAAAGCCCAGGCAACACCTCGTGGGGTACTCGGATTTTCGGATGTTGAACTGCGTCTTCGACGATTCCGTGATCTATCGTGCGCGACCCAAATCCCCGAACTCTTTCACCACGACCGCGACGGTACCGCGACCACCTGGCACTTCATCGCTGCATTGTAATTATGTGGAAAGCCTTTTTCCTCGCCTTGACCCATCTCTCTTTCGAACCGCCGCATTTCCACCTCGCTGTGGGTAATCCAAAAGCGAGCAGTCCCAAGCTTTCCCGCCTCCAAAGTCTTGGCGGACGATACTTTTGCGCCCCCCCAATCTCAAATTCCTGGGGCAAAATTGGCGATGTGAGATGGTCACTTTACCCCGCTCCGGCGGGGTTTTCTTTTGCCCATTGCCCAATCCCGGCCGACAATCCTGCCGATTGCCTTGACGGGCAAGTGGAACAAGCGCTCAAACCCATTTTCGGTTCGTGAGAAGAGCCGGTGCGCGATAGGGGATTTCCCTTATAGACAAGCCTGGTCTTGTGGGCGGAGCCTAACGTTCGGGAGCTATGCAAACCTAACTTTTGCGGTCGGGCCATGCGCGAATGGGGGCTTACGATCCTGGTGACGGTGATTGCCGGGATCGTCTTCGGCGTCTTGTCCATCTGGTTGTATCCAACGGACTACGAGTTGCGGCACGATATCGCGACGGAGACGTGCGCGAGGTATCGCGCCGCAAATGTAGCCGCAGTCAAATCGAGCTCCATTGCGGCCAACGTCACTGGCGAAAAGGCGATGAGCGATTGCATGGGAAAATGGGGTTTCGCTTCGCCGTGACGGCCACGACCGAGAATGAATATTCAACGCAACAAAGGAAAAGCCCCGCCGGGAGGCGACCGGCGAGGCTAAAGGATGCCGGGGGCATGTAAGGGTAACCATGCAGGCCCGGCTCACAGGATGCTTAGAAATACGCTACAGCAACTTCGACGCGACCGATATACGTACTGACTCTGATGTCACCGTGGTTCGATCGACGAAGAAGCCGCAGCAGGGGAAACGGCAAGCCGGGCTCGCGCGTCCCCTCGCCTGCCGTCAGCTTTGTCGCCGGGGGATTATCCTCCGTGTCGCTCGGAGATCCTCCGTGAGGCACTCCATCGGCTCGATCGGCGCAACTCGTGAGTGTAGGTCCAGCTCCGATGCAATCGGTTGAGCCGACTCTGCACTTGCAGGCCGTCGTGCCAATCCAACGAGTCTACGCCGCAAGTGCTAGAGATGCTTTTGCCAGAACGAAAGCGTGCGATCCCATGCATTTTCGGCGGCCCGCCGATCATGCGCATCGACGCGTTGCTCGTTCATGAAGCCGTGCTTGGCGTCATAGCGGAAAATCTCCGCGGACTTGCCCGCCTTCTTCAATCCCGATTCAAATTCGTCGACCAATTTTGGCGTGCACCAGTCGTCGTCGTTTGCGAAGTGTCCTTGCAGTGGAACGCGAACATTGGCGGGACTGGCCGCGTTCGCTGGTGGTAATCCGTAGAAGCAGACGGCTGCCGCGAACTCGGGAATGCGCACCGCCCCAAGCACAGTGATCGCTCCCCCCAAACAGAACCCGGTGAGGCCGACCCGGGGTGCCGTGATCTTGAGAAATTGCGCCGCACCGCGCACCGCCTGGTCGGTCGCCTCGATGAAATTAAGCGAGCTCATTTCGCGGTTCGCGGCTTCGGTGTCGTGATAAGGCACCGCAGTGCCCGCATAGAGATCCGGAGCAAGCGCCTCATAGCCAGCGGCGGCAAAACGATCGCAGATGCCTTTGATTTGATCCTGAACGCCCCACCATTCCTGAATGACGACGACGCCAGGTGCATTAGCATGAGCCGTCTTGGCGAGATACCCGGTCGCCTTGCCCCCATCCGGTTGCTTGAATGTGATCGTGGTTCCCATAACCGCCTCCCCATGCCGCGCGTCGGCGCGCGTACCAACAGCTTACACGCGCTGGTGCTGCCCGAAAACGCTGTTCGGCGTCCTTCGGCACAACACGGGGCACGAGTTGGCAAAGCCTCTGATTCAGGTTATATGCGGTGTGAATGCTCGCCGAGGGTGTCTGCCGATGAACATCTGCCCATGGGCCGCGGTTGGCAAGTGGAGCGCTGGCGTCCTGCTGTTGGTGTTGCTTAGCGTCTCCGCGTGCAATCCACCGAAAATCACCTGGGCCAAGGAAGGCGCCACGCAGGACGACGTTACCGGCGACGAGAAGGACTGTGTCGCTCAGTCCGGCAATTACAATTTCGTCGTGGACCCCGCCACCAGTGGTCCGCTCGGTCTTACGGACGAGCAAGCCGACGTCTACCAAGACTGCATGGCGCAAAGAGGTTATACGTCCCAGTAGGCACGCGGCACCCGTCGCCTATCATGATCGCCCAACCATCGAATACGAGCGCAGCACATCGTTGGCCAAAGCGTTGGGATCAACGCCCGACGGTTTGAAGGCTCCTCCGGCTGAAGCACAGTGAAAAGCCGTCATCCCACGCTTGGCGATATTCCGCCTGCGAGGCGTAACGCTCATCGTCCTTCGGCTCATCGGGGCTCAGAGCATTGTCCGCCCTCGCGCGTCCCGCCTGGCACCCGTCCCACCATGCCGCCTCGTCGGGATTTGGTTGCACGCCACCGCACGCCGGCAGCAAGAGGGCGGCTGCCAGGAGCACGGCAGAGATGGCTTGGCGTCCGCGCACTCGAACCTCTCTCGTTTGATTTAATTACATAAATGCCGAAGATCGCCCGTCCCCAACGGTGTCCACGAAGGTGAAAAATACGCGGGTAGATGGCGATCGCGTCCGCAATTTTGTCTTGTGCTCGTTGAGACAGTCCCAGGGCGTCGACTTTAAGCACGGCCGCTGATGCCGGAGACCTTCCCCGGCAACTGGTCCAAGATGCTTTGCACCCGCCCTCGCTCGCCCCGCGCAAGCCGCCATGCCTTCCGCGGCCGTTCGACCCTGCCAGCCCCACCTCGATCCTCTCACGGGTCAGGTAGGCTGGCTTCAAAATAGTCGAGGCTGCCACGGCAAACCATCTCGCCTGGGGGAACGCGAGATTACATGGCACGCTAATCATCCGCGTGCGGTCGGCCCGTACCGGTGTGCGGCGGGCCTACCGCGTGACGCGCTTGAAGCTTGTTGCTTGGCTAAAGTTAACTATCGAATTGGAAGAGCCTGCGGCGGAAGATGTGGACTGCGGCGGCGCTATGCCCAAAACTGTCTTAATCTGTGCGGGGATCAGGACCTGTCGTCCATGAGCGTACCGGCTCCGTTGAATGCGAATAACATTGGAGATTTCCTCGAATTTTGGCTGACGAACGACGTACTGTCGGCAGAAAGTCAGGCGGTGTTGGATCGCTATTACGCCAGCTATAAGCGGAATTTCGGACTTTACGTTAAGCACTGGTATTCCCGACAAACCGAAGAGTTGACGAATCTCATACACTCGCTTTCTCACCCAACCGTTCTCGAAGTTGGATGCGGTTGCGGCACAGAGTCGCTTTGGGCTGCAATGCGTGGCGCAGAGGTTGTCGGAATTGATATCGCGGACGACCTTCTCAAGGCGGCTCAGGAGCGTAAGGAGTGGTTACAGAAGGCGAGCGGCCGGGAACTTGCGTGCGATTTCCGAAAGATGTCCATTTTGTCTACAGATGGCCTGGGACCGTTCGACATTGTCTATATGGAACAGGCATTTCATCACCTCGAGCCGCGGGCGGAGGTTCTTCGGAAGACCGCCGAACTGGTGCGGGCGGGCGGTTGGCTGGTCATCTCGGAAGCCAACGCGTGGAATCCTCTTTTGCAGCTCAACCTGCTGAGGGTCCGTGGAACGACCACGATCGCTTCCGTCGATGGTCATCCCTGGGGTCACGAGCGCATAACCGTCCCTGCCGCGCTCTTACGACAATTCGGGAAGCGCGACTTTGCGAGAGTGCAACTCACGTACTATCGCACGTTGCCAAACATGAAGTTAGGCGATCGTCTTCTCTCCCTGGACAGGCGCATTCCGCAGTGGTTGAAGCCTCTATTCACGCACTACAACCTCGTGTTGAGAAAAAGCGATAAGCGCTAACCGCACACGGCGTGCCCGCCTTCCCCACTGCGAGCACGACGGGTTGGCCTGCGCCGCAGCAAGAGCGCGCGATCGCGGCCGCAGCCACGGCGTTCGCACAAGACGTTCGCCTATTCGTCCGAATGCCGATCTCGGGCAAGGAACACCCCACGCTTCGGTCAGCTGTCGTGGCCTTCGTCGGGGCACGCTTCGGTGGGGTTTTCTTTTGTGTACGGGAGCGCGGCCCCGGAATGCTGCGTGCTGGTTTGTCACTCCGAATTTGGAGGGAGAGAATTGTAGAGGTCGAGGACCGCCTCAAGGTAATTGCCAAACCTGTGTTCGTCACAGTAATGGCGTATCCGTTCTTGCTGAGCATTAACTTCGGTCGCCGTCAGGTTCCTCATCCCTTGTCTCCCATCCGAGCTTGCGAAATTGAGGCCGCTCATAAAACCCTGCGCCCATGTGAAGAACTGATCCTCTACGGCAGGAACCGCGCGAATTGCATTGGCGAACTGAGTGCAGGTCATTGCCCCGTAGCCGGTAGGGGCGGCTTCACTTGCGGCGTCTGCTGGGCCAGAGAGGAAAATCATGAGGATGAGGCATAGTTTGCGCACGACTTCCCCCTCTTTTGCCCCGTGTCGTCGATACCCTGCTTCGGCGTCGGGTTTCTTTAGCACAGACCCGCGAAAATGGAACATATATAGAACATCTTGAGCGCGACCTTCGAGCCGGACTGGGATGGCCGGGTATCCAACGGCACTATCCGCATCACAAAATAGCGCGACTCGGGAAATTCACATTGGCGGAATCGCGTAAAGGTTATAATTATTAACAAAGAAGCGATTCGCGAGAGGGTATTCGCCATGGAAGAGGAGAGAGAGCGTCAGATCGATGCCGCCAAGAAAGTCATTTGCAGCGCCATAGAACAGCAGCACATCTGCGGTTACTGTAGCGTTGCCCTTATGACGGAGGCGGAAAAAGCACGGCGCGTTTGCGATCGCTGCGAACCCCTCCTGAACAAAAGTGGCTAAACCCCGAGTCGGTCCGCCAACCTCGCTTTACCCGCTATTGCTTTTGCCACGGCCGCGAGCGACGGTCTCGTCGCGAAAATCAATTAAGCTCGTAAAGTCGCATCCTATCGAAAAATCGGGCTAGAATAAGCGCGATGCGGGGGTCGCCCTGGCGCGTTCGCAATCAAGGGCCGCTACCGGTGGGCTCTTGTTTTGGGATCTCACATGGAACTCAAAGCCAATTATTTGATCGTTGCCGGGTTCGTCGCGACGCTCACAGTTGGAATTTTCTTTTTTGTGATATGGCTCACGGGTGGCGCCACAAGCGTGGCGTACACGGAATATCGAGCGTACTTCACGGGCTCGGTCACCGGTCTGGAAGTTGGCAGCATTGTGCGCTATCGCGGAATGCGGGTCGGGAGCGTCACAGGACTGAATATCGATCCGAACAATTCATCGCAGATTGAAGTGGCGATGCACATCGAGACCGGCACGCCAATCAAGCAAGACACCGAAGCGTCGGTTAGCGCAAATTTGGTTACCGGCCTCGCCGTTGTCGAGCTATCGGGTGGTCTTGAGGAATCACCCTTGCTCAAGCCTTTGCCGGGCTTTCCGGTCGCGATCATCAGGTCCCATCATTCGTCATTTGAAAACCTCGTCCAATCGGTATCGCAGTTCCTCGTCAGCACGGAGCGATCTCTGAACGATCGCAATCTCGAGGCGATCTCCAACAAGCTTGATGACATCAGGTCGACGACGGGGGCCATGGCGGCAAACGATAAGCAAATCCGGGCCGCGATTGACGATGCCGCCGCGACCGTTCACGGGCTCAGGGACATGTCCGTCTCCCTCGACACCCTGATCACGAACGCGAATACCGACGTTGGCCCAATGGTGGATTCGGTGGCAGGACAGGCCGACCGCGCGAATGGCCAGATTGATCAGGTCGCTGACGACTTGCATCGCATGTCGCAGTCGATCACGCGGGTATCGGATGAACTGGAGGCCGCAATTTCGGGGGACCGCCCCGAGTTCAAGGATCTGACCAATCGGGACCTCCCTGAAGCGAGCCAGTTCATACTCGAAGGGCGCAGGATGATTGAAGAAGTGACGCGCGTTGTTGACAAGTTCGACGCCGAAGGTGGGCGCTATCTGTTCGGCAGCGATCAGCAAGGGGTTCCCGAACGTTGAGCGCGCTGCTTTCGCAGAGCGGTCGACACCGATAAGCGTCAAACCAAGCACTGCAGGTGCCCGCGCAAAACGCTGTATTTTGCGGGAACAACTGCCAAAAATCCCCATTCATCCCCCTGCCATGCTGGGCGGGGCTCCCTCCCAAATCAGTTCGCTCAATTTCTCGAAGTGCGGCGTGTGACCCATCTCACATACATGACCGTGGCTTTCGTGCTCACATGCCCTCAAACAGTCGAGAACCATAGGTAACGGCCATGGCCCACTATCGATGCTTTTTCATGGATTTCTCCCAAGCGCTCACCAAATCTGACGCCTTCGACGTTACCGGTGACGGCACGGCAATCGCGAGAGTCGCTTCCCTGATCCGCCAGCGAGGATACGAAGGGTTCGGCGTCGAGCTGTGGCAGGACACTAGACTTGTCCACCGAGAAGGGCCGATTGCTCCTGAAAGCTGATCCCGTGAACGCTCCGGTCCTGAGGTCGCGCCTCGGTTATCGAAGTTTTCGCCGTTAGGAGCAATCAAGCCGGTTACGGTCTCCCGGAGCCAACATAAATTGTTCGGCCAGTGCGCGACCCACGCGGTCAGGATTTTGGTGGCCACGCGCACAGATAGACGTTGCGAGATCCGCTTTCCGGATGGCGTCGAACACCAGGGCCCGCCCGGGAGCCAAATCGACGGCTCGGCGCTTGCTGGCAATCGTGAACGACGATACTCTTTACGCCTAAGTCGGTGGATCGGTCACTCATCCGCGAAATGCCAGATTCGACCTGCGTCGTGGCCCAATGAACATTCCGAGCGCCCTATTTCCCGGCAAGCTGGAATTGTCGACGAGTGAGATGCCGGTGATCTCGTCTGCGGACTCCTTGCGCTTTCCTTGCGTAAGCGCTTGCAGCGCATTTTAGACAAGTCCAATCATTGGCCAGGGCGGTTATCGTTATGTCCAAAGTGGAAACGAGGGAGTCATCGTTATGAGCACGAATAGGCGAAGGTTTCTCGCCGCATCGGCGGGACTTACCGCGGCGGCGATCTTCAGGCCGGCGATTGCCCAAACCAAGCGAATGCGCTTTGCGGTGGGACCGCTTTTGCCGACACCGGAGGATACCAAGAAGGCCTTCACGCCGATTTTCGCGCATCTCGCGACCGAACTCGGCGTCGACTACGACTTGGCTGCGACCACCGACTGGGCGGGCTTGGCGGTGGCCATGGGCGGCCAGCAAGTGGACGTCGCCTGGATGGGACCATGGGGTTACATCATCGCGAACAACGCAACCAATTGCCAAGCTGTCGCCACTGTAAAATACGACGACAAACCGATCTATTACGCGATCATAATCGCACGCCCCGAGCTGGAAGTCGGCGCATTCCCGGACAGCACCAAAGGCAAGTCGATTGCATTCGCGGATGTCGGCTCGACCTCGGGGTGGTTGATCCCGACCTACTACGCCAAGGAGGTATGGAAGATCGACCCAAAAACTTTCTGGACCTACAGCGAAGGCTCGACCCACGCATCGCACGAGATCGCCGTCAGTGCCGGGCAGGTGGATCTGGCGACGGACTTCGACCGCAACCGCAACGCAATGATCGCCGCTGGGAACGTGAAGGCGGACTCGAACAAGATCGTGTGGACATCGGATCCGTTGCCGAACGATGCCATCGCGCTTCCGTCTGACGCATCGAAAGAACTAATGGCGCAGGTGCAACGGATCCTAACGTCAGTCACGCCGGAGCAAGCCAAGGCGTTGCTCCCTCCCCGCTACACCGGCTTCGTTGCCGCGACGCATGCGGACTATGCGATGATCGAGAAAGCGGGCATCGCTGTCGGCAAGATCAAGGCGAAAGCGTAGCCGGGTGATGAACGAAGCCGGCCGTAGCGGGCTCGCGTTACCGGCTGATGCCAAAAGCATAAGCCCCGCACAACACATGCTCGACGAGCTGACGAAGCGTGAAAGCGGCGTCACCGCCGCCCGCCTGCGCTTCTGGTTCATTGTTGTGGCGGTGATCGGCTTCTATCTAGTCGCCGGGCACCTCGCGCAGATCGACCCCGGCAAGCTCGCGAGCGGGATACCTAAGCTTGGGCGCTGGATCGCGCAAGCTTGGCCGCCGAAAGTGGACGAGCTGCCGCTCTTCCTGCAGCGCACCGCTGAAACCGTGGCTATGGCGGCGATCGGCACGACATTGGCCACAATACTTGCATTGCCGATGGCGGTGCTCGCCAGCCGCAACATTACGCCCCTGCCCGTGCTTTACCATCCGACGAGATGGTTCCTCAACGCGCTGCGCGGTATCGATTCCTTTGTGTTCGCATTGTTGTTCGTCGCCGCTGTGGGGCTCGGGCCCTTCGCCGGAGTACTTGGAATTGCGCTTCATACCTGGGGCAGCACCGCGAAATTCTTCGCTGACAACATTGAAAATGCCAATCTTGGCGCCTTCGACGCCGTGCGGACGACGGGCGCCAGCCGACTGACGGCCATCGCATACGCTTTATTGCCCGACCAAATGCCGGTTATGCTCTCGACGACGCTCTTCTGGTGGGAATTCAATGTGCGCGCGTCTACCGTGCTAGGGGTCGTCGGCGCCGGCGGCATTGGGCAGGAGTTGAAGAACAGCATGGACCTCCTCGACTTCGCGCGCTTGTTCACAATTATCGCCGTCATACTCGTTGTCGTTACCGCGCTCGACCAGCTCTCGGGTTGGCTACGCCGGCGACTGGTCTAGACATGCCGGTCGAGGCCAGCACCAAGTGGGCGCGGGCGAGCCCGAGCGACGCCTCTCGGGCACCTCGGCTTATCGTCCAAGGCCTAACCAAAAGCTTCAACACGCGCGCCGCCCTCACCGACGTGAGTTTTTCGGCGTTCGAGAACGAATTCGTGGCCATCCTCGGGCCAAGCGGCGCCGGAAAGACGACGCTATTTCGCTGCATCGCCGGATTGCGTCCGCCCGACAGTGGGACCGTGCGGCTTGACGCGGATGACGCGCCTCGATCGAACCGGAGCAGCCGGCGGCGCATTGCCGTCATTTTCCAGCAGTTCAATCTGGTGAGCAGACTTACAGCACTGGAAAATGTGCTCGCTGGCCGGCTCGGCTATGTGCCCGCCTGGCGTGGATGGTTGCGCCGGTTCGATCAGTCGGATCGACTCCTCGCACTCGAATGCCTCGACCGCGTGGGTTTGCTTGGCCAAGCGACGCAAAGGGCGGACATGCTCTCGGGCGGCCAACAACAACGGGTAGCGATTGCGCGCGCGCTCGCGCAACAGCCGAGTATCATTCTCGCCGACGAGCCGGTCGCGAGCCTCGACCCGCATGCCGCGGAGGGAGTGATGTCTCTGCTTCGGACGACCGCGCGCTCCGAGGGAGTTGCGGTTGTCTGTAGCCTTCACCAAGTGCACTTTGCGCGATCATATGCGGACCGCATTATCGGCCTTTCGAACAGTCGGGTTGTCTTTGCCGTAGCCGCCGATCAATTCGACGAAGCCGCTTACTCGCGCCTCTACGAACGCCCGGCAGACCCGCTCACGGCCGTTGATTGACGGTACGAATCAATGGAATTCTTGCGCGTATGGGCGATTATCCGATGCATGACTGTTCACGTGCCTCTTATGGGTCATTCGTGGAAGCCGCGGCAACATCCCCGACCGTCCGCCCTAGTTAGGCTCGCGATCTGCTGGTCGTCCCGCGGCTTTCAGCTGCATGTGAGAATTTGCGAGATACCCACACGCTAGAAAGCCCTATGCGACCGAATTTTATCGCAAAAAGTGTAAATGGTGAACCGCCGCTGATACACGGCAAAAGTATTGAAATAGGTGACTAATACCCGAATGGGTAATTGAATCTGTTTCAACCAGACGGATGCGTCAAGTGCGCTAGCTAAATAGTTTATAAAAATCAATCAATTAAACGCAAATTATTCTGGCACAACCGTTGCACGAATTTTCATGGCGACACGAGCGATTTTGTCGTGCCTGCCCTGCGTCGCCCGGCGAGATTCTATGTCGCGTCGAGCGCACACCTCCCGCAAAGAAAGAGGTCCGTCAATCAATCACACGCGTTCAATGTGGAAGGAGAACACGATGCGTAAGGTTCTTTTCGCGGGAATTTCCGCGTTTAGCCTGGCCGTCGCCTTCGGCTCGACGGCGTCGGCCAATCCGTTCGAGAGTGCCAATATCACCAACAGCGTTGTCTCGGCTTCGGCCGGGTTCATGGGTGACATCACCAAGACCACGACGACGACCAATACCATCACCACGACGGTGACGGCGACCCAAACCTTGTCGCAGATAAACACCGACAGCCCAGTCTACATCACGGGCTACGGTGGTGACGGGGGTGACGGCAATGGCGGCAAGGCCCATGCGTCGGGTGCCAATGCCCATTCCCATGCTGGCGGCAGTGCTGCCTTCGGCGGGTTCGCGGTTGGTGTTGGCGGTGACGCGAACAGCTCGTCAACCGGCGGCAACGCGTCGAACAACAACTCCGGCACAGCTGGTAACGGCATCCATCAGCATGCCAAGGGCGGTTCGGCCCATGCTGGTGGTGGGACAGGCGGTAACGCCGGAAGCAACAACGGCGGTGGCGCATCATCGACCGGCGGCATCTCGACTGCGGCTGGCGGTGATAACTCTGCAGTTGGTGGCGATGGTGGGTCTGGCGGCGGCGGCGGCGGTGCAACATTTGCAACCGGCGCTATTTCCATGGCCCTCACCAACACCGCGGGCGTTTCGAACCTGAGCGCAAGCTCAGGCCTTGTGAACAACTCGGCTTCGATGACCAACATCGCAGCCAACGCCTCGATTACTTTTGCGCACTAAGCCTCGTGGCAGCGGCCGGCGGACTTCGGTTCGCCGGCCAACGCCTCCCAAAATCGCCGGCACAAAGCCCGTCACTGACTGATCCGTCTGCATGACGATGCTAGAGGCCGCCAAGTGCCGACTGCATCTGGATGCCTGACGGTTCAGTTTTTGCCACGCTTGACGGTGCCCAATTTCGAGCATGCCCGACAATGCAGTGTTGCACCGAGTCTGCCTCGGCGCCCGGCTTCGGTCAGTACCCAGGGACGGAGGCGGAATGGCGGGTTATGGCGCACATGCTGGCTATGGCCACAGTCAAGTTCGGCGACCCAGTGACCATCGCTGTCGCGGTGAAAACCGACGATGCGACGCGGTATCCCGTCCAAACCTTCAATGCCCATCGACCGTCGCCTCTCAGTCTCACCCAGGCAACTCCCGGTCATCGACCACGATGGCCCCGCGAGAAGTCCCCGGCTGCGGAGGCGCTCACGATCAGCTTTCGCCGAGCGCGGATTTCTTTGGAGTGCGCTGCAGTGACTTACCGAATAATTACAATTTTGGACATCACGTATGACAGCCCTCTTGCGCAAAGTGTAAATCGCGAGCCGCTCGCGATACACCTCTAACCCTTTGGCAAATTTTACCAATGCCCAAAAGATTGTTTGGGTTCGTTTCATGCACGCGAGCCTTACGAATATGCCCGTAAATTTGTGTTAAGGATCAGTAATTTAGGTTCATATCCCCTGGCATGACCATTGCTTGTTAAGGTTACCGGTCGTGCGGCGGATCGTGCTGCAGTGGCCGTGCCCTGCTCGACTGGGGAGCAAAGCGTGTCGGGCGAACACCTCGGGCAAAGCAACAGGGATATAAAACAAGTCAATCGGTAATGACGAACATTGCGACGAATGCATCGATTACTTTCGCGCACGAAGTCAACGGGTCGCGGCTGGCTCATTTCCTCCCGCCGGCGAGCGACCCTTTCCGTCGGTAAAGCGACGAGCTAATCGTCAAACGGCTCGACAGGGAGAGTGAAATGAAGGTCATGATGGTCCTTGTAACTGCGGTGGCCTTTGGGCTTGGAAGCATGGGTGCTGCATTGGCGGCGGACGCGATCGTCAGCCTCGATGGTCTCAAATCGGTCGGGGACAGCACGCTGTCCCAAATGCA
>DASPOR010000021.1 GCA_035625915.1 Alphaproteobacteria bacterium
AGCCCATCGATTCCGCATCGCGCATAAACGGCTCGTAGGGCATCAGGAATGCCGCCGCGAAATAGTTGGCGAGCTCGACGTGACAGCGCGCCAAACTCGTTCCGGCGGTGATTTTGCGGCCGCTGGTCAGCTTGTTGAGCAGATCCCGCAGCTCGACCAGGCACAGCACATGGGCGATCTGGAAGACCACGTTGGAGAAGTCAAGCGCTTCGGACAGATAGATGACCCGGTTTTCCCTGTCATAGACGCGCAGCGCTTGCGTCATCTCCTCGGTGGCGCGGCGCTGAATGCGAATGCCGTGCGTGTTGAGAAGCCGCGCCTTCAAGGCGGCATAGGTGTCGTCGGGTTCGCAGGCTTCCGTCGCGCGCAGTGCTTCGGCGGCGATTTCGAGATCGTGGAAGTAGTTCAAATTGTCTCGGAAGAAGTCGTGCACCGCCGCTTCGGCGGAGCTCGCGAGCAGGCGATCGGCGGTCACATTCGTGCCCTGGCGCATCAGGCGCTCAAGGGCGTTGCGATGAATGCCGTAGAGATGGAGGAACTGCTCGACCAATCGCGGCGCATGATCGATGGCGGCGCGCAGCTCGGTGAGGTCCGGCGTATAGGCCGAGAACATGGGGTCCTTGATGACGCTGCGTAGCTCGGCAAGCAGGTTCGAGGTCTTGTCGGCGACCATGTCCCGCCATTCGACGCCGTAATTGTCCGCGAGCGACATGAGAACGCGCAGCGATAGACTTCGCTCGTTATTCTCGAGCAGGTTCACGTAGCCAGCACTGACGCCCAGCACCCTAGCCATCTCGGCTTGGGTCTGGCGGCGCTCGCGGCGGAGCTGCCGAAGCTGTGGTCCCACGAAGGTTTTGGTCATCGCCGAACACTACAAAGTTACAGTTTCTGCTACTTTGTATGGAAACATACAACACATAAACCTGAAAAGAAAGGAGTTCCTCGACCCCGCGTGTTAGGTCCGAGCCAGAACATGCGGCAAACCGCTTGGGGCAGGAAACGGTCCATCACGGAGGTCTCAAATGACCCTGAAGGTTTTGATCCTTGGCGCATCATACGGGTCCTTGTTCGGCACCAAAGTCCTCATGGCGGGTCATGACGTGACGCTGGTCTGTCGCCGGGCCACCGCCGAGTTGATCAATATGCGTGGCACCGAAGTTCGCCTCCAGCTTAAGGGCGAGACCGCTCGCCGCCGCATCCGCTCGGCTGACCTTCCCGGCTACCTCGATGCCAAAGATCCGGAGACGGTCGAGCTTCCGGACTACGACCTCGTGGTGCTGGCGATGCAGGAGCCGCAGTACCTGCACCACACCGTACGTCACCTTCTAAATGAGATCGGCGAGGCGCGCGTGCCATGCCTGTCGCTCATGAACATGCCGCCGCTACCGTATCTCAAGCGTATCGCTGGCATCGATGCCGGCGCCGCGGAGGCCGCCTATTCGGACGCGCGCGTATGGGATCGCTTCGATCCGCACCTCATGACGCTGTGTTCGCCCGATCCCCAAGCGGCGCGATTGGCCGACGAACCAGCCAATGTGCTCGCGGTCAATCTACCCACCAACTTCAAGGCGGCGATCTTTCCGTCCACGAAACACAACGAGATCCTACGCCAGCTCGAGCGGGACATCGACGCCATTACCCTCGACGGCCAGGACGTACCGGTGAAATTGCGCGTGCATGACTCGCTGTTCGTACCATTCGCCAAGTGGCCGATGTTGCTCACGGGCAATTATCGCTGCGTCACCGCAGGGGAGCCGATTTCGATCCGCGAGGCCGTGCAATCCGATCTCGCTCTCTCCTCCGAAATCTATTCCGTCGTCGAGTCGATCGTGCACCACCTCGGCCGCGGCACCGATAGCCTCGTCCCGTTTGAGAAATACGTTGCTGCAACCGATAAGCTCATCGCGCCGTCTTCGGTCGCGCGCGCGATCGCGGGCGGCGCGGCTGCGGTCGAGCGCGTCGACAGGCTCGTGCAGATCATCGGCCGTCATTGCGGCATCGCGCATCCGGCCATCGACCGCACGGTTGCATTCGTCGATGCCGCGCTCGCGCGCACAAAGGTTTCTGCCGCCTAAAGGAGGCGGTCAACGCTCAAAATAATCCAAGGGAGGTTCAAATGCCAGGATTCAAGGGCCTTTCCGTACCCGGCCCCACCAACATGCCGTTCCACATCCGCCAGGCCATGGACGTTGCGCTGGAAGATCACCGCGCCCCTGATTTTCCGAAATTCACGGTGCCGCTGTTTACCGATTTGAAGGAGATCTTTCAGACCAAGAACGGCCAGGTCTTCATTTTCCCGGGCTCGGGCACCGGCGGCTGGGAATCGGCCATCGCCAATACACTGTCGCCCGGCGACAAAGTGCTGGCTTCCGTGTTTGGCCAGTTCTCGCTGCTGTGGGTCGATCTCTGCCAGCGCTTTGGCCTCGACGTCGACGCCATCGACGTCGAATGGGGCAAGGGCGTGCCTCTCGATCAGTACCGGGGGCGGCTGGCCGCGGACAAGCAGCATAAGATCAAGGCCGTGCTCGTCACGCACAACGAGACGGCGACGGGCGTCACGTCCGACGTCGCCGGCGTGCGCAAGATTCTCGACGAGCTCAATCATCCGGCCATGCTGTTTGCCGACGGCGTTAGCTCGGTCGCCTCAATCGACTTCCGCATGGACGAGTGGGGCGTCGACATCGCGGTGGCCGGCTCGCAGAAGGGCTTCATGCTGCCGACGGGTCTCGCCATCGTCTGCGTCAGTCAAAAGGCGTTGAAAGCAGGCGAAACCGCGAAATTGCCGCGCTGCTTCTTCGACTATCGCGACATGATCAAG